>JAITBE010000112.1 GCA_031283755.1 Spirochaetaceae bacterium | reverse complement strand
TTTGAAATTTAGAGACTCATAGCGGCCTTTTCAAAATATCAGATTTTGAAAAACCTATTTATATAATTTCTTTTACAAAAAGGACTTCCCTTTATTTGATAAAATAGTATATACTTATTATAGATGTCTTGTGTACAAAATAATTTTTGAGGAGTTTATTCATGAAGAAGCAACCTGTTCTTGTTCCCGGCTTGGTACTTAAAGAATCTTTTTTAGATGTGTACCAACTTACCCCTGCAAAATTAGCTGATGATGTTCAGCTAAGCCAATCCGCTATCCGGCAGATTCTTACCAACAAAACAAAGATAACTTTAAATGTAGGACTACGCTTAGCAAAATATTTTGGAAACGATGTGCAGTATTGGATCGATTTACAGAACACCTATGATCTGGCGGAAGCAGAGAAAGATGAAAAACTAAGCGCCGTTTTAAAGAGCATTCCCAAGGTCCAGAAGCCGTCATCAAAAGCCGTGGCCGCTAAAAAAGCTGCCGGCGCTAAGGCTGCCGGACGGAAAGCTCCCGCAAAAGGCGCCAAAGCCCCTGCTTCAAAGGCAGCTCCCAGAAAAAAGAAAGAAGGCTAAGCGATTTTAAAGCTGCGGATTTTAAAACAGCGGCCTTAGATTTAAGGAAACCTCCGGAAACCCCGGTTGGGCTTGCGGAGGCTCCATGGAGAAAATCGCATTTCATTGTAATATAAACAATTAAAGTCAGGTGATTTTTTCCGTGGGGTAAAAAACAACAGCTCATGCTGCTTCTGAAAACAGTAGTTTTCAGAGGTTTTCTTTTGTCATTTTTGCCTTTCGGACATCCCCAGGTTCATTTTCTTTTTTTCCAGCGGATATACACCTGCCGGCCGGTACCGTTTTCCTGGGGCCGTTCCTCAGTTTCAAACTGGGACATAGCCCGGAAGAGGTCCGCCAATTTTTTAAATCCGTAGTTCCGGGGATCAAATTCACTGGACCGGTTGGTGATTTTCTGTCCTACGCTGCCCAGATACGCCCAGCCCGATTCGTCGGCCAGATCCTCCACCGCGTCCCGAAGCAGTTTTAGCAGGCGGCGGTCCACCTTAAAGTCCCGGCGGGTCCGGGATGCCGGCTTGCTTTCGTCTTCGTCGTTTTCTTCCTGGATATCCCGGAGTATTTCGGTATAGATGAATTTATCACAAACCGTAACAAAAGCCCGGGGAGTCTTTTTTTCTCCAAAACCGTAAACAGTAAGGCCGCTCTCCCGAAGCCGCGCCGCAAGGCGGGTAAAATCAGAATCGCTGGAAACAATACAAAAACCGTTGAGCTTTTCGCTATAGAGCAAGTCCATGGCATCTATGATCATTGCCGAGTCGGTGGCGTTTTTGCCGCTGGTATAGGAAAACTGTTGGATGGGCTGGATAGCGAATTCCAAAAGCCGGTCTTTCCAGGAACGGAGATTGGTACTGGTCCAATCGCCGTAGATCCGTTTGACGCTGGCCACCCCGTATTTGGCGACCTCGTCCAAAAGACCTTCAATAATAGCGGGCTGGGTATTGTCCGCATCGATAAGAACAGCAAGTTTAGCCTGGTAGGTTTCAACTTGGGGACTGGAAAATGGTAATAACGGCATAAATACTCCTATAAAAATCAATAGAGTTATTCGGGAACCTCATTTTCCGAACAAATTTCGTAAAATGCCGCAATTTTACCGCCGGCGAACCAACGATTCATTGACGGGAAATTGCAGAACTTGAAACGGTCTCAGGTAGTTTAGGGATCGCCTCAACCGCCAAAAATTGAATGCTTAATCCTCCTGAGAAGACCGATCTTTCCCAGGGGCAGACGGATTTCTTCTCCCTGGGGCATAGATTTAAGAACGAGGAGGGTTTCTCCTTCCCGTTTTTCCAGAGCGAGGGGGAGCCCCACGACCCGGTTTGATTCCTCCCCGGAACCGGGCAAAAGGATCTCCAAAAGCGATTTGGATGCTAATGCCTCTCTGGCCACGGTGCTTTTTCCCACATAGTCGAGCCCCCGGGCCTCCAATTTTTCAAAACGGACGGAAGCTCCCACAAGCTGGGATTCACTTAAAACAAGCCGCCGTTCTATCCGGGCGGATAGTTCATCCCACTCGGGTTTGGGGAGCCGCATTTTTTCCAATACCGACCGGAAGCGCGTCTTGTACGTTTCCGCCTTTTCCGAATCCGGCAGAGCAGGCCGCCCCTCCGCACCGGATTTTTCTTGGAACGGATCGATGGGCCCCTTTTTATTCGTCCCGATCCGGTTATAGGAGGCCAGGGTCTTATCCGCCTCTTCCAGGGCAGGATACGGGGAATGCCGGAAACCCTGGGGCCTTGCCTCCTCCGGTGGGGAATTTCCCTCCCGCTGAGCTATGATATCGACCCCGGCCTTTTGCAGAGCCTCGGCGGCTTCGGCTTTTTCCTCCGCCGCAAGAAGGTACACCCCCGGCGCCAAGGTCCGGCTGATCAACGCCGCCACCGGGTTGGCTTCCGCCAGGTAATGCCGGTCTTTGGAGAGGGTAAGCACCACCCCCTGATGGAGGGCGACCCCGGAATACCGGGACTCCCACTCCTTAAGGTTCCAGGCCAGGCTGGGATCCGGTTTTTTTCCGGAAAGCCGTTCCAGCAGCTCCAGCATCTCCCGGGAACTGATATTCCGGTCAAATCCCCGGACCGCCGATTCCCGGGTCAGCTCAAACCGCACGGCTGTCCCGGTTTCCCGGACAGAACAGAAAAACGCCAGTTTAATGGCATCGGCAAAATCGATCTCGGGATAGAGAAGGCAGGAAGAAACCGTATCCGGCGCGATGACCGGCCGGTTTAGATCGGGCTCCGGGGACAGAGTGGAAAGGGGAATCCACAAATCACCCATACCCTTTTCCAGAAGGCCGGTTTTTTCCAGGGCCTCCAGGACCAAATCCGTGTTAAACGCCGGCTTTTCCGAAGGGGATGTTTCCTGCCGAAACAAAACTTCTACAATCCGCTTCAAAGTAGTTTCGGGATACTGCCGTCCCTTTTCCAGGGTTTCAAGAAAATCATGGATAAACCGCACCGTGGATTGCAGGCGTCCCCGGTGGAAATACCCTGAACTGTTCTCCCGGAGGTACCAAAGCAAACCCGCGGCATGGTATTCCCGGCGGTCCCGGAGGGACAATTCCGAAAAAGCCTGGAACCGGGACGCGTCCGCCGTGAGGCGCTCCTTCTCGTCCCGGAGGAGGCCGATATGTAACCAGATCCCTGCCAGGACTTCCAGGTTTACTCCGGGAAAGATCAAAAGCCCTTCCTCAAGGACCTTTTTACGCAGACCGCCGCCGGCTTTAAAAAATTCCGGCCGGTCCAGGATAAAGGCTAAAAAGGCGGCGAGGATGGGCGCATTCGGTCCGGAAGGTTTTTTCACCATGGGACGGTCCAGGGGCAGGGAGGGGAATAGGGCGCCAGAGTCCGCAATAAGGGGAGCCAGGACCGGTTTCAGTATGGGATTTAGGGCCAGACAATAGGCCCCGTCTTTCCGGAAACGGTATACAATAAGACGCTCCTCCAGATTGAGGAGCTTGGAGTGAAGCTCGACATAGGTAAACTCCCCGGCAAAAAAAGATTCCAGTTCTCCCGGGGCCGGATTTTCCAAAACCGCAATGGCGGTGATGATCCGGTGATCCGTTCCGTCAATATAGGCGGCTATGACATCCTGAATCTCTCCCCGGGAAAGAAAAATCGCCAGATCCTCCAAGAGCCGTTGCTTGTTAAAGGGAGTTTTGACATTGCCAAAGATATTTCTAAAAAGTTCAAAATAGGAGCCGTCCGGAAGAGTCATAAGGGCGGCTTTCCAATCTTCGGGGGAACGAAAGGTAGTTTCCATCACCGGCCGGCATCCTTATCATCGTCTCCGCCTTCTCCGGCGGTAACCAGATCCTCCCCGGTCCAATGCTGGATGGAATATTTGTACCCCTGCTCGGCCAGGAATTTTTGCCGGTTAGCGGCGAAATCTTCTTCCAGGGTATACCGGGACACCAGGGTGTAAAAGTAGGAATTCCTCCCCTTGGGACGGAGGATCCTGCCCAGCCGCTGGGCCTCCTCCTGCCGGGAACCAAAGGACCCCGAAACCTGGACCGCCATGGACGCATCCGGCAGATCAATGGCAAAATTGGCGACCTTGGATACGACGATCACCCGGACCTCTCCCTTTTTAAAGGAATCATAGATTTGCTCCCGTTCAGCATTGGGGGTCTTTCCCGTGATAAGGGGGGTCTTGAGGCGTCTTGCCAGGGATTCAAGCTGGGTGATATACTGACCTATTACCAAAATGTGATCATCCCCATGGTTTTCCACAAGCTGCTGGACGATGAGTTCCTTAAAGGGATTTTCGCTGGCAAGACGGTACTTTTCCCGCTGGGAAGCCACCGCATAGGGGATCTTGAGGTCTTCGGGCATATCCAGCCGGATCTCCGTGCAGAGGGCTTCCGCTATCCAACCTTTGCTCTCCAGATCCTTCCAGGGAACATCGTATCGCTTGGGTCCTACCAGGCTAAAGACCGCGTCCTCGGCCCCGTCTTCCCGGACCAGGGTCGCGGTCAGTCCCAGCCGCCGTACCGCCTGTAATTCCGCGGTAACCCGGAAAACCGGCGCCGGGAGGAGGTGGACCTCGTCGTAGATGATGAGCCCCCAAGGCCGCTCCCGAAAGAGTTTAAAATGGGGAAAATCCCCCTTCTTATGGGGCCGCCAGGTGATGATCTGATAGGTGGCAATGGTTACCGGCGCTACCCCTTTGGTATCCCCGGTATATTCGGCGATGTCCTCCGGGCTAAGGGTGGTTTTATCCAGCAGCTCCGCCATCCACTGGTGGACCGCAGCCACATTGGTGGTGAGAACCAGCGTGTTGGTTTTGAGGTAAGACATAAAGGTCATCCCCACCAAAGTTTTTCCGGAACCGCAGGGAAGTACCACTACCCCGTATCCCGTCCCGGGACCGCCGCCGCCCAATACCGCCTTGGCCGCCTCCACCTGATAATCCCGGGGGGCAAACGGCCGGCCCGCGGCGCTTTGCTCCCTGAGGGCGATCTCCTGGGATTCCCCGCTTACCAGAGGGGCTTCGTCCTGGACAGGCCAGCCAAGCTTGATGAGTTCCCGTTTGACGCTCCCCCGATCGGTAAGGCGCAGCCGGAACCCCAGGGCGGTTTTTTCCAGGTACTTTTGCAGGGACCGGGCCGCCCCAATTTCCGCCATAATGGCTTTTTCCCCGGCGACCAAAAAAAGCTCCTCCGGCAGGGAAGAAGGAGCCGGTTCCGGCGTGGTTTGGGACGGGGCAAGACCGGGCAGCTGTTCCGCCGAGACGAGCCGTATCTTGCCGTACCGGGCCATAGTGTCGGCAAAACCCTGGGAAATACCCGGCGGAACCGGGTAACGGCTGTAGGTTTCCAGGGCGGAAATAATATCCCCCGGGGAAAATCCCGCGCTGGCGGCATTCCAGAGGGACAGGGGGGTTATGCGGTAGGTATGGATGTGTTCCGGGGATTTCTCCAATTCCGCAAAGGGTAAAATCACAATCCGGGCCTCCTCGGCCTTGGGTGCATGGACATCCAAAAGCAGGGTTCGGTCACTTTGAACAATCAGTGGGTTTGCGGGATCCATTGGCATAACTTATCTAGTATAGTGAAATTTTTATTGAATTAAAAGGGGGAATTTATTTTTTTTACCGTGGATCAGGATCTGTTTGATCACCACCGGTTCCAGGGGCCTGTTTTCCTGATCCGGCCCGGCGGTGGGCGCCGAGGCGATAGCGTCCAGGGTTTCAAAACCCTCCCGCATTTTTCCAAAGGCGGCGTATAGACCATCCAATTTATGGGCATCTTGATGGACAATAAAAAACTGGGTTCCCG
>JAITBE010000054.1 GCA_031283755.1 Spirochaetaceae bacterium | reverse complement strand
GGTGAGCTTCTCCGCAAGGAGCTGTCCTGCGCTTTTTTTTTCCCCATTGGCCGGTTCTGTTCCCATGTATATACTCCTCCGGTTACTATACTCTTTTAGGCGGTAAAATTCAATGGTCCTGCGTAATATGGCAGGGCAAAAGCATTTACTTTTCAGAGGCTGAAATTTGCCAAAACATTGAAGAATTTTTAACCACGAAGGCGCACAAAGGCGCAGAAGGAAGGAATAACCGGTTGCTTCATGCATCCTTTGTGTCCTTCGTGGTTAGTTTTTCTTGGAAATTCCGGTGAATTCAAGGAAATTTTAACGATCAAAAAGTAAATGCTTTTGCCCTGGTAATATGGAATTTCGAGGGCTACCCGGAGATCCGAAAAAAACGACCGGTATCCCGGACAAAAAGCACCTTTACCCTGAAAGAATCCCAACTTGCCTGTTTTGGCCGCTTGTAGTAAGCTCAAAGAAGTATGGAAATTCGAGATCGTTACGCCCCCTCCCCCACAGGGCTGCAGCATATCGGGGGGGTAAGGACCGCCCTCTTTAACTACCTGTTTGCCCGGTCCCGGGGGGGCAAGTTTATTCTGCGGCTGGAAGACACCGATAGGACCCGCTCGGAGGCGGCCTTTGTTCGGAACCTCTACGATACCTTTGCCTGGCTGGGGATCCCCTGGGATGAGGGGCCCGATGTGGGGGGACCCTATGGCCCCTACGTACAGTCGGAACGGTTCGAGATCTACCGAAAATACGCCGGGGAACTGGTGGAAGCCGGCAGGGCCTATTATTGTTTCTGTTCCCCGGAACGGCTTGAAAAAATCCGGGAAGAGCGGGAAGCGGCCCGTTCCGGAGAAACCGGATATGACCGGCGGTGCCGGGCTATCCCCCTGGAGGAAAGGGCCGAACGGGCCCGGACCGGGGAAGCCCATACCATCCGGCTCAAAATTCCCCTGGGGGAGACCACCCAATTCCGGGACCGGCTCCTCGGGGACATCGAATGGAAAAATGAGGACATAAACCCCGACCCGGTACTCCTCAAGTCCGACGGTTTCCCCACTTACCACTTGGCCAATGTGGTGGACGATCACCTCATGGGGATAAGCCATGTACTCCGGGCCCAGGAGTGGCTCCCCTCCACTCCCCTGCATGTGATCCTCTACCGGAGCTTCGGCTGGTCTCCCCCGGAATTCTGCCACCTCCCCATGGTAATGGGCCAGGACGGAAAGAAACTCAGCAAGCGCCACGGGGCCACCAGCGTGGACGAGTTCCGCCGCCAGGGCTATCTGCCGGAGGCCCTGCTGAACTACGTGGCCCTCCTGGGCTGTTCCTATGAGGAGGGAAAGGACCTCTACACCCTGGAGGAACTGGCGGAGCGTTTCACCCCGGAGAAGCTCAACAAGGCCCCGGCGGTCTTCGACTACAAAAAGCTGGAATGGTACAATGGCCAGTATATCAGAATGAAGGGGGATGCGGAATTAGCGGAGCTGGCCCTGCCCTACGCCATAGCAGCGGGACTTTTCGGCGGCAAGGGGAAAGATCCCAGGCCGGAAGAAAAAGAAGCCTTCGCCGCCGCCATGCCCCTCATCAAGGAGCGGGCATCCTTTCTCCACGAAATACCGGAAAAACTGGACTACCTCTTTTCCGAACCCCCGGTCCCGGCCCCACAGGAGTTTATTCCCAAAAAATCAGACCTTGCCCACACCGTAATCCTGCTGCGCCTGGGCCGGGACCTTCTGGAAAACCTGGCCGCCGCGGACGATGCCGGGGCCGAAGCCCTGGTCAAGACAAAAGCGGAAAGCGCGGGAGTAAAATTGGGAGACCTCCTCATGCCCCTTCGGGTGGCGGTAACCGGGAAACGGGTCAGCCCTCCCCTTTTCGGCTCGATCCGCATCCTGGGAGCGAAACAATGCCTGGCCCGGACAGCTAAAGCCCTGGAAGCCCTGGAAAAAGCCGGCGCGGTCCAAAATCCGGGAGACCTATGAAAGTCCGGGTCATCGAGCTGCCCCTGGACTTCGGCGCCAGCCGCCGGGGGAGTGATATGGGCCCTTCAGCCATACGTCTCGCGGGCCTTAAGGAGGCCCTCACCGATACGGGCCACGAAAGCGAAGAATGTTTCCCCGGAATTCCCGTGCCGGCTCAGGAGTTTGCGGCGGAGGGGGATAGTTCCGCTAAATATCTGGAACCCATCGCCACGGCCTGCGGCGAGCTGGCCCAGCGGGTGGAACAGGCCCTGGATGAAGGCCGCTTCCCCCTGATCCTGGGGGGAGACCACTCCATTGCTATCGGAAGCCTCTCGGGGCTGGGGGCGGCCTACCGGAAGCGGGGACAGACCTGGGGAGTTCTCTGGGTGGATGCCCACGGGGATTTTAACACCCCGGAGACCTCTCCCTCGGGGAACATCCATGGTATGGCTCTGGCCGCGGCCTGTGGTTATGGCAGAAAGGAACTCACCGCCCTCCACGGCGATTTTGTTAAACTGGAAGCAGCCCATGTGGCCCTTGTGGGGGTGCGGAACCTGGACCGGCTGGAGAAGGACCTGATGCGCCGGGCGGGGCTTCGGGTTTTTACCATGACCGAGGTGGACCGTTTGGGGATCGCCCAGACCGCCCGGGAGATAACCGCCTTTTTTAAGGCCCGGGTGGACCGCCTCCACGTCAGTGTGGACATGGACGCCCTGGACCCGCTGATAGCCCCGGGTGTAGGGATTCCCCTGACCGGGGGCTTTTCTTACCGGGAGGTACTTCTCCTCGCGGAGGAACTGGCCGCCTCAAAACTCCTGGGTTCCGCGGAGATTGTGGAGGTCAACCCGGTACTGGATGTGCGGAATCAGACCGCCCGGATGGCGGTGGAGATCATCAGCCGCCTCCTGGGGGGAACTATCTACTAGTAGTTAAAACAGCTCATTGCCCGTTCCTATAAGGGAAGGCCAAAGACCGCCCCCACGCTAAAGGAACGACCCTCGTCAAACCCGTCGGTCATCAGGGCATCGATGGTCAACTTAATGTTTTTAAGGGGGGGAATGGCGGATAGATCTATCCGAACTCCGGTATTGAGAATACCCCGGTTGGCGGATATCCTTGGATTGGGACTGTCGGAATAGGAGAAATTTGAAAAATCTATAATAATATGGACAAAACGGTCCAGGTATTGGGGAAGCAGGAGCAGATCAAAACCCATGCCGAAATCGATGCTGCTGTCCATGCCTCTATAAAAGGTTTTTCCCACGGCTATGGAAGTTTCCGCCCTGGATCCAAAAAAGGTACTCCTATAGGTGACAGCCCCATAGATCTGTCCGGCCGTATAATATCCGCCCACGGCTCTGTTGAAGTTCCTGTTCGCGAATCGTTCTTCGCCCATATTCAACATTTGTAGATTCCCGCCTATTCCGATGGTGGTATCCCGGTTAAAAGAGGGAATCTTTATTTTGGTTCCGATGATGAGGTCGTCATTTTGAGCATCATAATAATTATTATTCTGGAGATCAAAGGCGAGGTTCACTTCCGTAAAACTGAAGAGACTCAGATTTATCTTAAACAGATGGTTGGAATTCCTATTGAGGATCCCATGATACCCCAGATCCAGACCGGCAGATTTTTCCCAGCCTATATTCCCGGTGGGAACTATATAAAGTCCGGTGGCTCCGTTAAAACTCATACTTCGCAGGTTTTGAGCGCTTAGGCCCGGTAAAACCACAAGAAGGATGCCAAAAACCATTAAAATTTTCCGTAATGCGGCCATGATAATTCCTCCATAACAAGCGGCGTTTATTTGGTTTGAATGAGGGAAAACAAGCCCTCAAAAACTTCTTCTAGATCGTTAAAGTGCAAAACCGCCCGGCCGTCCAGGGGGGTGGCTTGGTTGTTGACAATTACAATGTTCCCCCCAGCCCGCAGGGTAACTTCCGGGAGGGCAGCGGCGGGATAGACCGTCAAGCTGGTCCCCAGAACCAACATGAGATCCGCTTTGCGGGCCTGGTCCTCGGCGGTCCGCAGGGCCCGGACAGGCAGGCTTTCGCCAAAAAAGGTAATCGCCGGTTTTAATACCCCGCCGCAGCGGGCGCACCGGGGCAGGTCCCCGGCCTTGACCAGATCGGCCGCCTCCTCAAAACGCATAAGATCCCCCGGGGGAAAGGGAGAAGCCGGGGGAGCAGCGGCCAGCTCCTCAATGGCAAAGGAATCCGAACAGGAGGGGCAGTAGTGGATGGAAGGGGAACCGTGGATCTCAATAACCCGGCGGGCTCCCCCCTTTTGGTGGAGTAAATCGATATTCTGGGTGATCACCGCTTTAAGAATCCCCTGCCGCTCTAAAATTCCAAGCGTTTTATGGACCACCGAAGGTTCTTTTTCATGGATATTATAGATGAAGGAGCTTGCGGCCTGGTAATAAAAAGAAGGATCTACCCTGAAATAATCGATGTCAAAGATCTTTTCCGTCCCTTCTTCTTGATAGAGGCCGTTTTTTCCCCGAAAATCCCGGATTCCCGAAAGGGTACTTATCCCCGCCCCGGTCAGGGCGATACAGTGGCGGGCGCCGGAAATTTTTTCGAACAGTTCTTCTATGGTGTCCATGTTATAACTCCAAAAAGGACTTTATTGGCCGGCATAGGTCTTAAAAAGCTCCACCATGGCGGGTTTATTAAAAAGCAGGGCATATTTCCGGGCGCTTGCCCCAAGGCTGTCGGGCTCATCGGCGTTTGCCCCCGCCTTAAGTAACAGCGCCGTAGAAACTTCATCATTTAAGCCCACGGCGATGATCAGGGCTGATTGGCCGTCCTTGCTCTTCAGGTTAACATCCGCCCCGGCTTCCAGCAGCAGTTCCATGATATCGATGTATTTTCCCGCGGTACTGTCTATGAGGGCGGTCGTACCCCGGTCTTCGGCCTGGAAGTTTACCGACGCGCCGGCATCGAGCAAAAGCTTGACGATATTCCGGTCCCCTGCCCGGGCGGCGAGGTTTAACAGGGGAACCCCGAATTTATCCCGGGCATTGGGAGAAAAACCCGCGTTGATAAAGTAGGAAACCGCCTGATTTTTCCGTTCCCGGATGCAATTTTCCAGGGACTCTTCGGTAAAGGGAATCCCCATGTCCAGGAGGGTCGACTTTGCCTGCCGGAAAGCTTCTTTTTGAGCCCATTCTTCTGTTTCTACCGCGAGATAGGCGTCCAGGTCCTTATCATTATGAATCAGGATCAAAGTATCCATCCGCGGAAGATGAACCCCCTCGGGAATCGCCGGGTAACAAAGCAAGGTATGGCCGGAACCCAGGGAAAACCCCGCCGCAAAGGCAAGCCAGGGGGTAAGGGCCGAGGATCCGGAAAGGACCGCCATGATATGGGAAAAATCTAAAACACAATCCGGCAGAGATTCCGGATGGCCGGATTTAACGGCCCGGGAGGAGATCCTTAGATTATATTTTTTCCGTTTAATAAACCTGACAAGCCGGTCTGCCGTGCTTTTTTCTTCTTTCTCATATAATAATATTAATTCCATTACTATTATTTTCGGAATCATGGAGATAAAAAAGAGAAAAACTCAAAAAAAATAGAACCGGCAGGTTGGTTTTTTATCAAGAAGGGCGAGAATACCGGCCGTCCGTAAGAATGTCCCGGATATGCCCGGAGTTAATTACCGGTACGGTAACTATGGCTTGCGCTTTTCCACAAAAATCATTACAAATAAGACAGGGGAGGAGCTATGTCTAACGAGGTTCGTGAAATTGCCGCCCGGGTGCGGGTTCTGCGGGAAATCGAGGAAATTTCCGTGGAAACCCTGGCCCAGGAGTTGTCCTTTAATCCCGTAGAATACGGGCGCTGGGAAGCGGGGGAAGAGGATTTTCCCATTGGGGTCCTGGTGGAAATTGCCGCCCGGTTTAAGGTGGATTTGACCGAATTGGTTAGCGGGGAGCCCTCCCGGCTTAAAACCTACTGTATTACCCGTTCCGATAACGCCCCGGAAGTGAGCCGCCGGCCCATGTATACCTATTGGAATTTAGCCTACAATTTTCACCGCAAAAAGGCGGAACCCTTTCTGGTGGAGGTAAATCCCGATACGGAAACCAAGCCCCTAAGCCTCAATACCCACCCGGGTCAGGAATTTAACTATGTTCTGGAGGGCCGTCTGTTGCTCTCCGTTGGGGGACATGAGGCGGAATTGGGGCCTGGGGATTGTATCTATTACGATTCCAATGAACTCCATGGTATGAAGGCCCTGGGAGGAAAACGGGCCCGCTTTTTGGCCATAGTATTATAACCGGAACAAAAACCGCTTTTTTGGGTAATTTTACCGCAGGAGTATAGATATGCTTGAACGTTTTTTGCCGCAGGCGGAATTTGAATCTTATGAAGATTTTATAAGCCATTTTTCCCTGACGATTCCAGAGAATTTCAACTTTGCCTATGATGTGGCGGACGTGCTGGCCGAGGAAAAACCCCTGGAACGGGCTTTGGTGTGGTGCGACGAAAGCGGCGCGGAGGCGGTGTTTACCTACGCCGATATGAAGCGCCTTTCCAATCAGGCGGCCAACGTGTTCCGTTCCGCGGGGATAGGCAAGGGGGATCCTATCCTGGTGATCCTCAAACGCCGCTGGGCATACTGGCCGGCCCTCCTGGCCCTCCATAAGATCGGGGCGGTGGCTATCCCCGCTACCCATCTGCTTACCACCAAAGATTTAGTTTACCGCTGCGAGGCGGCGGATGTGGCGGGGATCCTCTGCGTGGATGATAACCAAGTTTTGCTCAAAGTGGATGAGGCGGAGGCAAAACTCCGGGAGGGGAACCATAACACCCTGCGGTATAAGGCTTTTGTCCGTTCCGTTCATACCCCGGCGGATAAGGAGATCCGGGGTAAAGGCTTGCCCTGGGCGGATTTTAACGATCTTTTATCCAAAGCGCCGCCGGATTTTACCCGGCTGCCGGGGATCAATACCAACAGCGATATGATGCTCCTTTATTTTACCTCCGGTACCACGGGGATGCCCAAGATGGTCCGTCATGATTTTGCCTATCCCTTGGGGCATATCCTGACCGCCAAATTCTGGCTCCGCGTCGAGGAGGGAGGGCTCCATCTGACCGTGGCGGATACCGGCTGGGCCAAGGCCGCCTGGGGAAAATTCTACGGCCAGTGGCTCTGCGGTACGACGATTTTCGTCTACGATTACGACCGGTTTATCCCCGCAGTCATGCTGGAAATAATCAGCAAATACCGGGTTACCACCTTTTGCGCTCCCCCTACGATGTACCGCTTTTTTATTAAAGAGGATCTTTCCCGTTATGATTTTTCCGCCCTGAAACATTGTTCCGTGGCGGGGGAACCCCTGAATCCGGAAATATACGAACAATTTTTAAACGCCACCGGGCTCCGGCTGAAAGAAGCCTACGGTCAGACGGAACTTACCGTGACCATGGCCACCTATCCCTGGCTGGAACCAAAGCCGGGGTCCATGGGAAAACCCTCCCCGGGTTATGACATTGATCTGCTCCGGGAGGACGGATCTTCCTGTGATATGGGAGAGGAGGGACAGGTTGTGATCCGGACCGGGGTACGGAAGCCCGCGGGGATCTTTAGCGGGTACTACCGGGATGAGGCTCTGACCGCCGGCGTCTGGCATGACGACATTTATTATACCGGGGATATGGCCTGGCGGGACGAGGACGGTTATTACTGGTTTGTGGGCCGGGCGGATGACGTGATCAAAAGCTCCGGTTACCGTATCGGCCCCTTTGAAGTGGAAAGCGCCCTTTTGGAACACCCTTCGGTCCTGGAATGTGCCGTGACCGGGGTCCCCGATCCCGACCGGGGTACGATAGTCAAGGCCACGGTGGTGCTTGCCAAAGGATGGATACCCTCGGAGGAACTTAAGCTGGAACTCCAGACCCATGTGAAAAAAACCACCGCCCCCTATAAATACCCCCGGATCGTGGAATTCGCCGCCGAACTCCCAAAAACCATCAGCGGTAAGATCCGCCGGGTCCAGATTCGGGAGGAAGACAGTTCTGTTACTGAGCAGCCGGCCCTTTAGCCCCGGCGGGGCCGGAGGCTCAAGGATGTTGACGATCACGAGGGGAACACCCTATGCTTTTTACATGATCACAAAAATTCCCCTTGAATTCCAAGGGAAACGATGACGATTCGGGAGACCGCGGCGATCATCGGGGCCGAAATTATTCAGGACGACTTTGAGGATTTAAGCCTCCGGGGGGCCTATACGTCGGATCTGCTTTCGGACGTGCTGGCCCATGCGGCGGAAGGGGACGCCCTTTTGACGATTCAGGCCCATAAAAATACCGTAGCCGTGGCGGTCCTTAAACATATCCCGGTTATTATTATCTGTAATTCCCGGCCTATTCCCCAGGACATGGAGGATGCCGCCAGGGATCACCAAATCGCCCTGCTTCGAACCGGGAAGAACCAGTTTACCCTCTCCGGGGAACTATACGATCTTTTGTATCGGGCCGGAGAAACCCCTCATTTTTCCCAATAGCGGAAAACGAGCTTTATAACCCGGGGAAGTGCTTTGAGCCGCCGGCCCGGGGTGGTTCCCGCCAATAACTCCGTAATGGCCCGAATTCCCTGATAGGTCTGTTCCGAATAAGGCTGCCACCAGAGGTTCCGTTTTATTCCGGGGAGCAGTTCGTCCACCACAACCTGGGCTTTCAACATCTCCCGAAACCCCGCTTCGCCGTGGGTTCTGCCCAGGCCGGAATCCCCAAAGCCCCCCCAGGGGGTCTCCGCCAGGCCGTGGGACATGAGGTGATCGTTTATCATCACCGCCCCGGCGTTGATCCGGGCCGCCAGTTTTTTTGCCCGGCGATGATTGCGGGACCAGACCGAACCGGTAAGTCCGTAGGATGATCCGTTGGCTATCCGCAGGGCCTCGTCATCGTCCTCCACGGGCACCACCGCTACCACGGGGCCGAAGATCTCTTCCGCCATAACCGGCATGGTTTCCTTTACCCCGGTAAGTACCAGGGCCGGGACAAAGAGGCTTTCATCCTGGAAGCCGCCCCCGGGGCTTTGGGCCGCTATCCGGGCGCCCCCGGCGATACAGGCTTCAACCTGCTTTTGTACCGCCTGTTTCTGCCTGAGGGTGGTCATAGGCCCCATATCGCCATCTTCCCCGACCCTGAGATTTTGCACCAGACCGCAGAGTTTTTTCAAAAAAGCCTCATAAACAGCCCGGTGGACCAGGATTCGCTGGGCGCCCCCGCAAGACTGGCCCGCATTGGAAAAACCCGACCAGAGGATACCCGCGGCGGCCCGGTCCAGATCCGCGTCGGCGCAGATTACGGCGGCATCGGCGCCGCCCAACTCCAGTACCAGGGGAAGAAGCCGGGGGGCGGCCAAGGCCAAAAGCTGCCGGCCCACCGCGGTAGATCCGGTAAAAAAAAGCTTGTCCACTCCGCCGGTGATAAAAGCCGGACCGGCCTCTTTCCCGGGCATTTCTATATACGAAAAAAGGTCCTCCGGTAAAGCCGCGGCGGCAAACACCGCCTCCAGCGCCCGGCCGACCCCCGGGGTGTCCGAGGCGACCTTGAGGATCACGGCGTTTCCCGCGAGCAGAGCCATGACCACCTCGGAAAAGGGGATGGCAAAGGGGTAATTCCAGGGGGAGATGATCCCCACCACCCCGTAGGGTTTATAGATCATCCGGCTTTTTTTGTTGAACATGAGGAGGTTCCCCCCCCGCAGGGGCCGGGGAGCCAGAAATTTTTTCCCCCAGTTGATATAATAGGAAAGGGCCATCACCGCGGGGAGGACCTCCGCGGCCAGGGCATCGATTTTTACTTTACCGTTTTCCCGGTGGATCAACTCCGTCAGTTCATCAAAATGATCTCCCAGGTATCCGGCCGCCTTTTTGAGCCGCCGGGCCCGTTCCCCATAGGGAACGGCCTCCCATAGGCCCTGCGCCTTTCGGGCGGCCTGTATCTTTTCTTTCACCTGCGCCGCGTTTTGGAGGCCTCTGCCCCCCGGAACCTTTTCCCTGATATTATCCATTTTTCTTCTCCCTTCCAACAAAATCATCCATGGAATGGTTCATGCCAAAAAAATTCACAACAAAATCGAATCCCCCCGGAGGTAGTAATCTAAGCAAATAGATACTGAAAATCAACCAGGGCAAAAGGATCTGTTTTTTTTCCTTAAGTATGGCCAAGGCGATACGGCGGGCGACATAATCGCTTTTTAGTATGGGAAACAACCAGGGAAATTTGGTTTTTACCCCCTGGAATAACCCGGTGTTAATAAAGAAGGGACAAACCACCGTGGTTTTAACCGCGCTTTTTTGACTACAGAGTTCCCTCCGCAGGGATTCATGGAAACCGAAGGAAGCGAATTTACTGGCCGAATAATCGGCGAGACCCCGGATGCCGATAAGGGCCGCGGCGGAAGATATGGTCACCAAATGTCCGGTATTCCGTGCTATCATGGAAGGGAGAAAGGCCTTGCAGGTCCAAAAATGGGATATTATATTGACTTCCATGGTTTTGACGAGCTTTTCATCGGGGGTTTCTAAAAAGGAGGAACCGGAAACGATCCCCGCGTTATTCACCAAAATATCCACCGGGGCCAATTCAGCGGTCAGAACCTTCGCGGCGGCATAAACCGCCTCCCGGTTTGTAACATCACAGACCATGCCTTTAATAAAAAGACCCTTTTGCCGGCCCTCGTCTTCCAGAGTCCTGAGGGCCTCTTGATTCAGATCCCAGGCCACTACCCGCCCGCCCCGTTTCGCAAAATCCAGGGCCAAAAGCCGCCCTATACCACTACCCCCGCCGGTGATGAGGATAATTTTGTTGTTAATATCTTTCATATTTATCCAAGTATATCATGATGCGGCTTTAAAAGCCTATAGCCCGGCAAAGCCGCGATGTAACCTTTAGCACTAAATGTTACATCGCGGTTGTACTTATTATTTTTTTTATCTTGCTTTATAGTAAACCCATGTTACGCAACCAGACTTTCGCGGAATCGGCCTCCGCGGTAAATCAACTCCTTGACCGGTTAATGCCGGTTTTAATTCCCAGCGGGGTTTTGGCGGGTATCCTCTTCCCCCGGGTATTTATCCTTTTACGGCCCTTTGTCCCCTGGCTGTTTGGGGTTATGACCTTATCGGGAGCCATAAAATTACGGGCCCGGGACCTGGGGAAGGCGGTGACCGATCCTATACCGGTGCTGCTCTTTTTTCTTTTTACCCATGTGCTTATGCCCGGGATCGTATTTCTCTTATCCAGGCTCTTATTTAGCGGCAGTCAGGATATTGTTTCGGGATATGTTTTGCTTTTTTCCATACCTACCGCCGTATCCGGGTTTATCTGGGTTTCCATGTATGGGGGCGATCCCGCCCTATCCTTGACCATTATCCTGCTGGATACCCTGTGCGCCCCCTTGGTAGTTCCTGGTACGGTGACCCTGCTCCTGGGAACATCCCTGACCCTGGATATGACCGGAATAACGGTTTCCCTTTTTTTTATGGTGGTATTTCCCACTCTTATTGGGGTCTTACTAAATGAAATAAGCCGGGGAAAAATACCCCGGATCATATCCCCTTACGTGGGCCCGGCCGCAAAAATCTGTCTTACCCTGGTGGTCTCCGCAAATACCTCCGCCATAGCGGCCCAGGTACGTTTACAGGATCCTGTTTTTTGGCTTGTGGGAATAACCTGTGTGTTCCTCACCGCCCTGGGATTTATCGGCGCCAACCTGACGGGTCTTATCGGACGCTTGAATCCGGAAAAACGGACCACCCTCTTTTTTGCCTCAGGACTGCGGAACATCAGCGCTTCGGCAACCCTGGCCATAGAATTTTTCCCCGAGGCGGCGGCTTTGCCGGCCATCTTGGGGATGCTCTGCCAGCAGAGCCTGGCGGCTCTATTGGCAAAGCTATTTGTCGGAAGCGGCGGTAAAACCCGAAACAGCCCGGACCCTGGCGGGACAAAGG
>JAITBE010000015.1 GCA_031283755.1 Spirochaetaceae bacterium | reverse complement strand
AAGAACGCCACGCCAAAGCGTGCGTAGAAAAAGGCCACGATCGTCTAGCCCCCCGCCGGGCAATTGCCCCGCCCCCGCGGGACTTAGCGGAAGGCGCAAAATGCCGTCCGGCGGGCTCTGCTAGTTTGTCCGGTTGTACAGGGTGATCTCCTCGTTGATCTGGCTGACGATCCGGTCCACCACCTGCTGGGGGGTAACCGAAGGATCGTTGGCCATGGTTTCCACCTCGTTTTCGATGATAACCCGGGCCTTGGTGAACACCCCCATGACGCTCCCCGCGTAGGCGGGTTTGGAATTCCTCAGGGCCTCAATGGCGATGATCAGTTCAGGGTTCACGTTCTTGATGTAGTTCTGATATACCGGCAGATCCACCGAGGACCGCCGGATGGGAAGATAACCCGTATCCATGGACCACTGGGCCTGCTTTTCCACGGAGGTTACATATTTGACAAATTCCCAGGCCGCATCCGCCCGTTTGGAATCGCCGTTGTCCATGAGCCAGAGGGAGCCGCCGCCCACGGAAACGCCCCCTGAGTCATTGGGGTTGACCTTGGGGAGCGGGGCAAAGCCCACGGAGAATTTGCCCCCCGCCGCGGCGGTGGCGTCTGAATAAACGGAACAGGAATCGACGATGTACCCCATGGTACTGCCGTTGGCAAACTGGATTTTCGATTCGGTCGTGCCCTTGCCGAAAAGTATGTTGGACGGATCGTTGTAAACCGTCCGCAGCTTGGTAAAGATATTGAGCAGGGCATCGGCGCCGGCGATTTTGGCGGCCCGTCCCTTACGGCCGTTGCCGTTATCCAGAAGGTCCCGGCCCTGGATAGAGACCAGTTGTTCAAAAACCCAACTATAATTGGTAAAGGAACCGCTTAAACCCGTAACTTCCTTCAGCTTTTTGCCGGTTTCACGACAGGCGTCCATGGTGGCAAAGGCGGTTTTCGGGTCCAGTCCCGCCTTGGCCAGGGCTTCCCGGTTATAGAGGATCACCGGAGAAGAACAGTTAAAGGGCATGGAGTACAACACGCCATCCAGGGTGTAGTAGGCCAGGATGTTCGGCTCATAGTCGGAAATATTGTACCTATCCTTATCGATAAAATCCTGCATCTTTAAGGGATACCCCGAATCAATGGCCCAGCGGGTACCAATATCGTAGAGCTGCATAACATCCGGCCCGGAACCTTTGGGGGTTGCCCGGATCTTGGCGATCAAATCGTCATAACTGCCCTGGAATTGTCCTTCCACGACGATTTTATCCTGGGATGCGTTGAAATCGGTGATTAATTTGTTCAACGCTTCCCCGACTTTTCCGCCCATGGAGTGCCACAACACCACCGTGGTTTTGGACCCCCCCGCCTGCTGACCGGCCCCGCTGGCAAAGACCATAGCGCCGGTTAAAAATAATACCAACAAAACAATGGTCAATTTTTTCATGATTTACCCCTTACTATTTTTTCCGGTTTTATACAAAACCGTTTTTACCCTTGAGGAGAACCCCGGTAACCCGCCGGGGGTCCCGGCCTATCCTTTCACCGCTCCGGCGGTCATACCCCGTACCATGTATTTCTGTCCGATAACAAACACCAGCACCGAGGGGACGAGGATCAGCACCGCCCCCGCCAGGACAACCCCATAGTCCACAACCTCCGCCTCCTTCAAAATACTCATCCCGATTTGCACGGTCCGCATCCGGTTGGAATTGGTCACCAAAAGGGGCCAGAGGAACTGGTTGTACGTCTGGATGAATATGTATACCCCCAGGGAGGCGATCACCGGCTTGGAAATGGGAAGCACGATATTGAGCAGAAACCGGAGGTCCCGGCAGCCGTCGATGATCGCCGCCTCGTGGAGTTCCCGGGGGATGGTGAGGAAAAACTGACGCATCAGGAAGATCCCCATGGCGGAGGTTAAATAGGGGGCAACCAGGCCCATATAGGTGTCGTACAGACGAAATTGAGAGATGGTTAGGTAATTGGCAATGATGATGGCGTCCGCGGGGATCATCATGGTGGACAGAACAATCATAAAAATCACCTTGTTCCCCCGGAACCGGTAAAAGGCAAAGGCGTAAGCGGCAAAACCACAGGTGATGATCTGTCCGGTAATGATGATGGCGCATACGATGAGGCTGTTCGCCATGAACCTGATAATCGGAACCTGGCCGACCGCCCTTTCATAGGTGTAGGTTACCGGTTCCTGGGGTATCAGATGGGGAGGAATTTCCGCCCGTTCCGCGGGGGACATAAAACTAAAGGAAAATCCAAAGAGGATGGGCGAAACAATGATAAGGCCGGTAATCAGCTTGAGGATGAATGAAAGGGTGTTTTGGCGCGTTCGCTTTCCGCTCATTG
This sequence comes from Spirochaetaceae bacterium, assembly GCA_031283755.1. Lineage (GTDB taxonomy): Bacteria > Spirochaetota > Spirochaetia > Treponematales > Breznakiellaceae > JAIRMO01. The sequence continues at coordinate 1,704 of JAITBE010000015.1, read as the reverse complement.
ATAGAATACCATCCTGTCTTCGGTTTTAAACTGGATGAGGGTGATCCCCAGGATGATGAAAAAGAGGACCATGGACTGGGCAAAGGCGGTTTCAAACCGGGACTCCCGGATCGCCGCCTGGTAGATCGAATAGACCAGCACGTTGGTGGAATAGCTGGGCCCTCCCTGGGTGAGGAGCCGTATCTGGGCGAAGGCCTGGAAGGATACGATAATGTTCAGGAACACGACAAAAAAGATCTGGGGGGAAGCCACGGGGGTTATGATGCTGAAAAGCCGCTTAAAGTACCCCGCCCCGTCGATCCGGGCGCTTTCGATAAGCTCATCGGGAACATTGCGGAATCCCGTAAGAAGAAAGATAAACCCCGCCCCGATATTCAGCCAGACCGTCACAAAGGCCACCCCGATAAGGGCGTATTTAGCGTCCAGAAACCACCGTATTTCCGTGCCCAAAAGGAAATTCACCACCCCGCTTTTGCCGGAGGTCAGCAGAATAAACCAGATCGCCGCCGCCGGCGCGGAAGCCACCGCCATGGGGAGGGAGTACATCACCTCATAGACCTGGCCCCCCTTCACCCTGGCATTGGCCAGGGCGGCAAGAACATAGGATGCGAGGAGGGTCGGGATACAGACGAGGGGGGCGAACATAAGGGTAAGTTTCAGGCTGTTGTAAAAGGCGGGGCTGGTAAACAGTTTGATGTAATTCTCAAGGCCCACGAATTCCACCGGCTTTCCCCGGCTGTTGGTCAGGGTGAAGGAATACAACACGGTTTTTACAAAGGGAAAAAAAACGAATATACCGAAAACAAGCAGGCAGGGCATAAGGAAAAGATAAGGCGCCGGATTGAAATTCTTTTTGCGTATGGTATTCATGGTATCCCCCTTATCAGATTTTAAAAAACCTGGTAAAAAACAGCTAACCTTAGCCGCCGGCCAGGAGTTCCCCCAGTTTGTCGGGGTAATTGGAAATAATGCTGTCCACCCCCTGTTCAATACAGAACCTCATTTCTTCCTCCGTGTTGGCGGTCCAGACATTCACCGCGAGCCCTTTTTCATGGGCCTCCCGGGTCAGTTCCGGGCCGTATGCCAGACAACTGACCCGGGGATGAACGGCGTCTATCCCATGGCTGCGGGTATAGGCCGCGGCATCCAGCAGGGGATAGCTGTACAAAAGGCCGGTCCTGATGGCTTGGTCAATTCCCTTACATTTTTTCATGGAAATATGATTAAAGGAAGAGAGGAAAACCGCCTTTTCCGCCTTTAGGGCCTTTATACGGCCGATGACTTTTTCTTCAATCCCCTGATAAAACACATCATAGTTTTTGACTTCCAGATTCAGGACAATATGATGATCCAGCACGATCTCCAGAAGTTCATCCAGGTGGAGAATCCGTTCCCCGGCAAATTCCTTTCCTTTCCAGGAACCAATGTCCAGTTCCCGCAGGGCCTGAAACCGGTGATCGCCCACCGTCCCGGAACCGTTGCTGGTCCGTTCCAGCGCCGCGTCATGGATGATCACCGGCTCCCCGTCGGCGGAGAGGTGTACATCGGACTCAAATCCGTCGCACCGCCCCTCCTCAATGGCCGCCAGGAAGGCCCGCCGGGTATTTTCCGGGTACTTTCCGCTAAAGCCCCTATGGGCAAGATTCAAAGTTGTAGTCACGGTTACCATCTTACCGCTATTTTCCGGTCCTGTAAAGTTTTTAT
>JAITBE010000290.1 GCA_031283755.1 Spirochaetaceae bacterium | reverse complement strand
GTTCTCCGGGGCCCCGGCCCCAACGGCCGGTGGGTTCTCTGTATGCAGAACCTGGGGCCCGAGCCGGCCCTTTTTACCCCCCGGGACCCGCCGGTACGATCCCTGGGCCCCCTTACCCTGGAGCCCTGGGAGACCCGATGGATAGCCCTGGGCGGCGGGGAACGGCGGGAGGTATCAAGCCGGTAAGAGCCCTATGGTGATATACACCGCCGCGTTGTAGGCCCCATGGGCCCAGGCTAAACCGTGAAGGGAACGGTACTTTAAAAAAAGAAAGGATAAAAAAGTCCCCGCCAAAACAGCGTTTAATATTCCCGGAATTCCCTCATAAATATGGCAGAGGGAAAACAAAAAAACCGAAACAAACACCCTTTTAAGCGGACCCGGCTCGGTTTCTTCAAGCCGGGTGAGGAGATAAAACCGGAAATAACTTTCCTCCACATAGGCGGAACTGAGGACCGAAGGGATCATCACCGCCCATTGAAGGAAGTCTTTTGGGGGTTCTATGGATAAAGGGGGAAAGAGGTTTGTAAAGGGCAGGACCGCCAGGGAAGCGCAGAATCCAATAGCCAAAAGCCCGGAAAAGGCGATAAGGGTCGTTTTCAGATCCCGGATACAGGGTTTGGGTAAGCGGATCCCCCTGGTCAATCCTAGCAGGTACCAAATGAGGGCCAGGGATGGTATATTATGGACCACGATACGGCTTAATTCCCTGTTCGCCGAAAAAAACAGAGGACCCTGGGAAACAAAACCTATCCCGGGAAGAAAAAGGATGGCAAACAATATAAGCGGTTCCAGGAGGGTCATGAATAACTCCTTTTGACAGGCCTGCTGTCCCGGGGTATAGTAAAATGGTTCTTCAAAACTAACCGAGTTTTGAATCAGCCTCAAGGGGGAAACATTCCCGAAACTTCGTTTTTTGGAAGGGGAATGAACCTCCCCACCGCGGAGCGGCGGGTATTAGACCCACTGCGAATAAAAAAACAGGGAGCCATCGAAGCATCCTGGAGGAGAATACCCTTATAGTACGGAGGAGAAAAAATGAAACATCACGATGAAGACTCCGGGCGGGGGGTGTTTTTCAGAAGCAAGGCTAACATTCGGGCGGTAAGGGAATGGTAGCCGCTTTTATCCGTTCCCCGGTGATATATGCCGTTTTTGGGGCTCTGGGAAGTTACTATGGTTTAGCCTGGTTATACCTCCCGGATAGTCCCCGGGTCCCTTGGATAATGGGAGGGGCGCTGGTCTTAGGTACCCTGATCGCCCTGTTTCGCGCCCTGGGGGATAGTCCCGAATGGTTTTTCCTGGATCTTAAAATCAGATATTATTTCAGGAAAACCTGCCGTTATGTTACCGCCCTGGCGGTGGGTTTTTTTCTCGGGTTTACGGTAGGGACCATAAGCGCCGCCTCGGAATTGAAGCTGGGGCTTCCCCAGGAAAGGGTCCGGGGAATCACCGGAACCCTGCTGGATGACCCAAGGGCATTTAACGACGGCCGGGGGATGGGGTATCTAAAAGTATCCGGCGTATCCGGGATCGGCGGAATTCGGACTTCCGCCCGGGGCAGGGTTCTGGTGTTTTTCCCCGCCGGGGCTATTCCCCGGTTAAAGGAATTCGGCAGGGCGGCGCCGGTATATGTGGAAGGTGCCTTTATAGCTTCCAAAAATAACGGAAGTAATGGTTTTCAGACCGGGACCCCTCTGTTCCGGGCGGGATCGGTTTTTTTATTGGGAACCGCGCCGCCGGTGGAACAGTTTCGGACCGGGATCCGCATGGAGGTGCTGGACAAATTTGCCGGTTCCTCCTGGGGCGGTTTGGCTTCGGCTCTTATCCTTGGGGTCAAGGACGATCTGGATTCGGCGGTTTCGGAGCTTTTTAAAGCCGCGGGATGTTCCCATGTATTGGCCCTTTCGGGGATGCATTTAGCCATCATATCCGCCCTGATAGCCTTCTTTCTCAAAAAAAGCCTGGGCCTAAAACCCGCCGCCTGGGCAGGCTCCTTTTTTATCCTCCTCTACGTGTACCTGGTGGGTCCCCAACCCTCCCTGGTGCGGGCGGCTATTATGTACCTCCTGGGAACCGCCGCGGTTTTAGGGGCCTTTCCCCGGCAGCCTTTCCCCCTCCTGGGTCTGGCTTTCCTGATTCAAATCATCATAGATCCCTCTTCCGGGAATACCCTTTCCTTTATTCTTTCTTATCTTGCCCTGGGGGGTATCCTCATCGCCGGCGAGGCCGTCCATGACCTTATCCGGGGTAAACTCCCCGAGATCCTCGCCCAGCCGTTATCGGCTTCTCTGGGAGCGTTTATCGCCACCGCCGCGGTATGCGCCGCCGCCTTTGGGGTAATACGGCCCGGGGGCATTGGGGCGGGGTTAGGCATTGTTCCCCTGTCTACCCTTTTTATGATCCTGGCCATCGCCTATCTGGGGGCAAGTTTTTTTCTGCCCCCCCTTGCCGGCCTTTTGGATCTGGCCCTCTGCGGGTTATACAAGCTCTTGGGCGGTACCGCGTTCCTGGCGTCCCGGATTCCGGGGGTAGAAGGGGGAGGGCCGGCCATTTTGGGAGGTGTAAGCCTTGTTTTGGTCTTTGGCCTGCTTTATACTCAAAACCATTTCGCCCTGTTGAGGAAAAAAATTGCCCCCCTCGATTAATTATGATTCCGCCCGGAAACTTTCCGCTTTTCTCGATGAGCAAGGGCTGGGGATGCGAAAAAAATTCGGTCAAAATTTTCTTATTAATCCCGGTGCGCGAAAAAAACTCCTGGAAGCCCTGGAAATTGGGCGCGGGGATGAGGTATGGGAGATTGGTCCGGGCCTCGGGGCAATGACCGGAGGGCTCCTGGATCAAGGGGCCTTGGTAACGGCCTTTGAAATTGACCGGGGGTTTAGTCTTATTTTAAAAGATCTCTATAAGGATAGTGAAAATTTCAGGCTGGTAGAGGGGGATGTGCTTAAAAACTGGAAAACGGTAAAAAACGATGCCCCCTTTTTGTTGGGGAATCTTCCTTATAATATAGGGGCGGTCCTTTTGGCTGATTTTATCGAGGGCCGCCGTTTTTTTAGACGGATGGTGGTTACCCTGCAGCGGGAAACGGCGAACCGTATGCTCGCTTCCCCGGGATCAAAGGATTATTCCTCCTTTTCCGTACTTTGCGCTTCGGCTTATACCATAAGCCCCCTCATGGTCCTCAAGGGGGCTTCCTTTTATCCCATCCCCAAGGTGGAATCCCAGGGGGTTCGTCTTGACCTTAGGGCCGATAGGGTCTCCAAAAATCCTCCGGTTTTTTTCGGCGCCCTGGTCCGAAGTCTTTTTTCTTCCCGGCGAAAGACCCTTAGAAATAACCTGCAAAATTTTATATTATCCGGTATAATAAACAAAGATACCCTGGGGAATAAAAAGAGGGTCGAGGAGTTCTGTATGACCGTTTTTGAGACCAGCGGTATTGATCCCAATGGGCGGGCTGAAACCCTGGGTTACGAAGATTTTATTACCCTGGCACGGATATTGGAGGATATATCCGGGAGGATATGATGGTTATCGCCGAAGCGCTGCAGCATCTTAATGAAAGGATACACGAGGTTTGTATACGGACAGGCCGGAATCCCGGGGAAGTCCGCTTGATGGGGGTATCCAAATTCCATGAACGGGATGCCCTGGAAGAAGCCTGGAAAGGGGGAATACGCCTTTTTGGCGAGAACCGGGTTCAAGAGGCGGGAAGAAAGTTTCCCGGCTTTAAGCAGGATCATCCCCAGACGGAACTCCATATGATAGGCACCCTTCAGCGGAATAAGGCCAAAGCCGCGGCTGCCCTGTTTGACTGCATCCAATCGGTGGACCGGGATGAACTCATTACCGGGCTGGGGACCTTGACTCTTAAACGAGAACAGCCTTTAATGATTTTATTGGAGTTACATACCGGGGAAGCTTCCAAAGCCGGTTACCCCGATGTGGACCATCTGTTTAGAGCAACGGAACGGGTATTACAATTTCCAAATCTTATAATCCGGGGGCTTATGACCATGGCTCCCTTTACGGATGATAAGGAAATTATTCGCGGTTCTTTTCGTTCTTTGGTATCGGCCCGGGACCAACTACGGAGCCGTTTTCCCGGCAGTGATTGGTCTTGTCTGTCCATGGGTATGTCCAATGATTTTGAGATCGCTTTGGAAGAGGGATCGACGCTTTTACGGATAGGAACCGCGCTGTTTGGAGAACGAGGGCCATGAACAAAGGGAGAATATTTTTTCTATGGAGGCATTCCCAAAACTTTTTTAGGGGAAAATATCACCCTGAATTGAGAGGGAAAGGCGGGTTTTTGGCCGCTTCTCCCATCGTAAATCCAAAAATCAACCGGGTTTTTGGGGTGGCTCTGTTTTTTGTATTTTTTTCTCTGAATATCGCCGTACATGCCCAAACTTCTTCCTCTTCTACGACGATTATGCCGTCGGTGGAATTTGATACCAGCGCCTTTCCCCAGTGGGCAAAGGACCTCCGCCGGGCCGAAATAGTCGCTTTTGGTTCATTTCCCTTTACCATTCTTTTGGCGTCCTTTACCACGGACACCATCCGCTTTGCCAATAATAACTGGGACACCCGCTATGCTCCCTGGCCGATACGGTCTGCCGGTGGGATAGAGATGGATAGCAAGCAGCGGGTCATAACCATAGGCGCGGCGGCGGCGGGTTCTATCCTCATTTCCCTGGCGGACTATTTTATTGTCCGGTACAAAAGGAATAAGGCCGAAAAGGAAAGGCTCAATTTACCCGATGGAAGTCCCATAATCATACGGCGCCCCTGGCCTGAAGCGGATACCGAAACCGGCGTTGAGGATTCTTCTGAAAACGGGGAACCCTGATTGCCCCATTATTCCGGCAGGGTAGGCGGGGAAGTTTCCGGCGGACTCAGGCTTGACCGGTACGCGGCGGAGCGGCTCAAATTGTTAAACCGTTCCCAGATTAAAGCGCGGGTCTTGGAGATAAGGATCAATGGGAAAGAGGGCAAACTTTCCCACCTGGTAAAACCCGGGGATGATCTGGAACTTTTTTGGTCGGATCCGCCTTCGTCGGATCTGATACCTGAAAACATACCCCTGGATATACTTTATGAAGACGAGCGGGTGGTGGTACTCAATAAAGCGCCGGGGATGGTGGTTCATCCCGGAGCGGGAAATGCCTCGGGGACCCTGGCCAATGGGCTTTTGTACAGGCGGCTTTGCCGGGGCGGTAATGGGGAAGGGTTCCGGCCGGGGATCGTTCACCGCCTGGATAAGGATACTTCCGGAGTTATGATCGCCGCTTATGACGATGAGGCCCTTGCCTTTTTAGCGGATCAGTTTAAATCCCGGCGGGTGAAAAAAAATTACGGAGCCATAGTCCGGGGAGTGTTTAAGGAAAACGCCGGTACCCTTGAGACCCGTATAGTCCGGGACCGCCGGGACCGGAAGCGTTTTACCGTGTCGGAGACCGGGGGAAAACCAGCCCTGACCCGTTACCGGGTGATCCGTTCCTGGTTTAAGTATTCCCTGGTCCTCCTCCGGCCCAAAACCGGACGGACCCACCAGCTTCGGGTTCATATGTCTTATTTAGGGCACCCAATCCTCGGGGACCCCATTTACGGCGTAAAGGATGAGTTATTCCCCCAGGCGGGACTCATGCTCCACGCCAAAAGCCTGGCCCTGTGTCTTCCCGGAAAAGAAGGGTATCAAACCTTCAGAACTCCCCTTCCGCCCCGTTTTTTTGAGGTCCTGGAAAAACTCGAAGGGAAAAGATAGATTGTTCGACGGTGTTTTTGATCCTCTGATTTTTTCCCCTCTTCAGCCCTATGTGCTGGAAGAAACCGACGCCTATGCGGTGGTGTATAAACCTCCCCTGTGGCATTCAGCCCCCTTGAAAGGGGAGTATGCCGGAGTTCCTTCGGTCCCTATTCTGCTGTTTTGGTACGCCGGCCGCTGTCCCGGGGTGCTTGAGGTCCGGGGCAGGAAGTCCAACGAAGGCGGGCTCCTTCACCGTTTGGATTATGAGACCGAAGGGCTGGTCCTTTTTGCCAAAACCCAAGGGGCTATGGATGCCATTGCCCGGCAGCAGCGGGAGGGTTTATTCACCAAGGAATACGGGGCCCTTTCCCGGGGGAGCCGGGAGGAGATGCCGGGATTCCCCCCGCCGGTTTTTGGGAAGGGGCCTCATACCCGGGAACCCGCGGCAGGGAGGGCCATTCCCGGCCCCGCGCCCTTTACCATACAAAGCGCCTTTCGGCCCTTTGGTCCGGGCCGGCGGGAGGTGCGTCCGGTGGTCCTCACCGGGGACGGGAAGCGCCAAAAGAGGATAGCCCTGGATCAGGGGCAGCCCTATAAAACGGAGGTCCTGGAGCTGAGCTCCCGGGGAAACCAGGTATACTTTCGGCTGCGGATCAACCGGGGGTTTCGGCATCAGATCCGCTGCCATCTCGCCTGGCTGGGATATGCTATCCTCAACGATAAAACCTATGGAGGCCGGTTATTCCGGGGCGGTACCATGGCCTTGAGGGCCCAGGGCTT
>JAITBE010000263.1 GCA_031283755.1 Spirochaetaceae bacterium | reverse complement strand
CAGCCCTTTGAGGACAGGCTCGAGGAACGGCGGGTCAAGATGGCTGCCCTGGCCTTAAAAGACGCAACGGATTTAGTGGAGCAGAAAGTGCAGATGGACCGGGCGGTTGACAGTCTGCTTCATTCCGCCCACGATGTGCCGATGCTTCCGCATCGCGGAAAAGGAAGCCATGGTTAGAATTTAACCTGGCGCATCCGCTCGGCTATGGTTCGTTTTTTACGCGGCGCAACACGGCGGTACTTTCGGTAACATTTCAAAATGAGGCATCTCGGCGGCGGCGCGGCGGGGAACCTTCACCGCGCAGGCGAGGTTCGGTTGAGATTCCAGCTAAAATCGGGTATACTGGATAGAAGAGGGTACGTATGACAAAAAGGCAGCTACAGGCTATAGAAACAAAAAAACGCATAAATGAAGGCGCTATCGGCATTATGTCCGAGCAGGATTACGAAAAAACCACCATTGCGGAAATTTGCAATGCCGCGGGTATTTCCATGGGGCACTTTTATAACTACTATAAATCAAAAGAAGAGCTTATTGAGGAACGGTTTGCTTCTTTTAATGAATTTGTTGAAAAGGTTTTTTCCGATCTGAAATTTGACTCGCCCTGGGACAATCTTCGGGCGCTGGTTTATATCTCCGCATACAAGACAAAAGAGCTGGGACCCCAAATTATGGCCCAGATATTCAGGGTTCAGCTCAGCGTAAGCAACAGGCTTATGACCGGCGACACATCCATTTTGCACAAAATTACCAAACGCCTGATGCAGGAAGCCGCGGCCGGAGAAAAATTGGCCCTGGGCGCCGACAAGGCTGCCGATTACCTTTTGCGTGAAACACGGGGCCTTATTTTTGACTGGACCATGCGGGACGGTAAATATGACATTATCGAATACTCCCTGGCAAACCTTGAAATCGCCATTGCCTTTCTGCAAAAGGGAAAAGTAATTCCCATTGATAATCCGGTGTGCAAAAAAATGAAAAAACTGACCGCCGGATTTTGACCGGGTCAAGGTTAATTCTCAAGAATTTTTTGACATTATGGACAAAAGACCCCTGCCGGTGTATAAGGTTCCCCTTGACATCAAGACCCGACTAATTTACTATTAAAAAGTAAATTTGGTGGAGGTGCGGAGTGTATATTTACCGTCATGCGGAGAGGCCCCTCAAAAAGTTAAGCCGCCATTTTGGTGCGGTACTGGTATCAGGACCCCGGCAGGTAGGTAAAACTACCCTTGTGGAAGAAGAGATCATCAAAAAAAAGGGGGGAGGAATAAACCAGGTCAGTCTGGATGATCCGGTAATCCTCGAAAGCGCCCAGAACGAAGGTGGACGTTTTTTTCAGGATTTCAAGACGCCGGTCTTTGTTGACGAAATTCAATATGCTCCCCAGCTCTTTCCCTATATCAAGATGATCGTCGATAAAGAAAAAAGATCCGGCCTCTTTTACCTATCCGGCTCCCAGCAGTTTCAATTGATGAAAAATGTAAGCGAGTCCCTGGCAGGACGCCTGGGTATTATTGATATATTGGGCCTGTCCCTGCGGGAGATGGAGGGTAACCGTTTTTACGAACCCTTTTGTCCCACCGCCGCTTATATAAAGACCCGTCAAAAAAAACCGCCGGGCCCGGGATATGACCAGCTCTGGAAGATCATCTGGCGGGGCAGTATGCCAAAACTCTCTGCCCGGCCCTCCTTTCCTGTCCGGGTTTTTTACGGGGCTTACCTCCGTACCTATATCGAGCGGGATGTCCGGGCCATCATTAATGTGGGGGACGAAAGAAAATTCCTCGCCTTTATACGGGGCGCCGCCGCGCGGACCGGGCAAATGCTGAACCTGGTAAAACTGGCGGAGGACACGGACCTTTCCAGAAGTACCGCGGAACGGTGGCTCTCGATTCTGGTTAGTTCCAATATCATCTATTTATTAAAACCGTTTTCCGTAAATATCGGAAAACGGGAAATCAAGGCGCCGAAGCTCTATTTTCTTGATACCGGCCTGGCGGCCTATCTCATCGGCTGGGATACCCCCGAAGTGCTCAGGAACGGCGCTATGGGGGGCGCCTTTTTTGAAACCTTTATCATCGCGGAGTTATTAAAAAGTTACCTGAATGCCGGTTTGGAGCCTCCGTTCTATTATTACCGCGATAAGGAACAGCGGGAGATCGACCTCCTCATTTTGAGAAACGGCTTGCTCCATCCCCTGGAAATAAAGATGACCGCCAACCCCGGAAAAAATCACCTCAGGGCCTTTTCCGTACTGGACCGCCTTGCCCCGCCCTATAGCCGCGGACCAGGGGGAATTATCTGCGCCTGCCAGGAGTCCGTTTCATTGGACAAGGAAGACCGGGTAATACCGGTGGAGTATTTGTAGGCCGGGCCGTCCGTGTTGGGTGCGCAAACAGCGCCCCATCCGCTTCCTGGTTGGGACTGTTTTCTGGTAATAAAAAGGGCCGCCTCAGAAAGAGGACGGCCCCCAGGAGAAAAGAATGCTACCTCGCCTTGCTCAACGCGTCGTTGACCGCGTCAATGATGGCGCTGCTGGTTACCGTTGCTCCGGTAATGGTGTCCACCTTTGTTGACTGGGCCCTGATTATGGCGGCGGGTATAGCCGTTACGGCCTTGTCGCCGATGCCGACGGTTTCATGCTGCTGTACCACTTCTATTGAAGCGATACGGCTGCCGTCCATCCTGACTTTAACGATGAGTTCCCCGCCCATGCCCATGCCTTTACCCAGGTATTCTCCGGCACCAAGGCTTATTTGAATGCCGCTGTCGGAACTAAGGTTGACAGGGGTTTTTCCGCCCATAACGCTGGAACGGCTTATGTCATTTTTCGGGGCTGCCGCGTTTGTCCCGGCGATACGTCCCGTAAAGGCGCATTCCCCAAGGTTGCCGCCGCCGTTGTAAATATCGGTGTAAAAGGAACCGAATTCGCCGGCGCTGTAAAGGTGGGGTATGGGATTGCCCCAAACATCAAGAACTTCGCACCGCTCATTCCGTTCCGCGCCGCCCTGGGTGTTGGTCAAACTTGCCTTTATAGGGAAGGCGTAGAAGGGCCCCCTTGAGAGGGGTTTAAGCCATTTGGGATCCACATGATAATCAGGATCGTTCCCCTGGGCGCAGTACCGGTTATAGTCGGTAACGGTCTTTTCGAGGCCCGCGGCAGGGACGCCCATCAGGGCGGCAAGTTCCCGTATGGTGTCGGCCTTGACTATCCAGCCCTTGTTGATCTCCTCTACCATGCCGTCGCTCCAGGCGTGATAAGCCTTGGCGCTTGTGCGGGCAGCTTCGTCAAAGACGCACCATGCGTTCTGGGGAACCTGAAGGCCGAAGTAACTGCCCCCGGTTTTAAGATGACCGTGTTTGGTCGGCAAAGTTTCGTTCATAAAACGAGTACCGTCCCCGCCGACGTTGATTATGTTGTAGGCCCCAAAGTCGGTCCAAATGGGGAAGGACGTGGTATTGGTAAACATATAGCCCTGGGCTATTCCGGAATCGGGATTGATGAAATTTACATCGGGACCGGCGAGGGTGCTCATGTGCCAGAGAGCGGCCCCCACGTCGATAGCCATGATAATGCCGTCACCGGTATTGTAGCGGGCGCCCTTGGAATAGGCATCAGGAAGCTGGGCGTAAATTTCGAGCATTTTATCGTTGTTTTCAAAACCGCCGACCGCAAGGACCACACCGTTTATGGCGCGGACATTGTAGGTTTTTCCGCCGTTCTGAACCCTAACGCCGTGGATGATCCGGGTTTCCTTGTCCTGAATGAGCTGAACCGCCGGAGACGCGTACCAGACATCAATTTTACCTGCCCTGTCGGTAACGTTTTTATGAAGAAGCTGATAAAATTTCGAGTCATTTCCGTTGTCGATGCTGGCTATCCTCATGGCGTCGGCGCCTTCATATTCCGGGTACTCAGGATAGGGGAAATCAGCAATCCGCGCTCTCTCCATTCCGAGGCTTACCATCCATTCCCTGTTTTGCATCATACCGTCAACCATGGCGGTGATAACCGCATCGGACTGGTTTCCAAAGTTGCCCCGGAGGTTTTTGTAATACGTAATAGCCCTTTCCCGGTTATTGGGAGAAAGTACCCCCTGACCGGAAACTTTCGTATTACCGCCCTCCTCGCCTTTTGGGGCCTTTTCCAAAAGCAGCACCTTGGCCCCCGCGTCAGCTGCGGTGATAGCCGCTGTTGCCCCCGCCCCTCCAAAACCTGCCACAATGACATC
>JAITBE010000232.1 GCA_031283755.1 Spirochaetaceae bacterium | reverse complement strand
GATTATGATTATGATTATGGATCCGCATATTTCACACTCCTATTTTACTATATATTTACAATAAAACAGCATTTCCCAAAACCTGGTTAGTTGGGGGGAATGCTTAACTTAAACCTGTTCCAAAGCCAACCGGGTTTTGGAACAGGCGCATAAATCTTAGATCATAACTTCCTCTTTTTATCGGCGTACCGCCGTTTTCCCATTCATCTCAAATAACTTAAGTATATAATATAATACATTTAAGATAAAGAGGGCAAATTTTTTAAGAATACGCTTTTCCCAAAACCAACCGGGTTTTGGAACAAGCTCATAAATCTTGGGTCATAACTTCCTCTTTTTATCGGCGTACCGCCGTTTTCCCATTCAATCTCAAACAACTGTATTATATAATATAATACATTTAAGATGAAGAGAGCAAATTTTTTAAGAATACGCTTTTCCCAAAATCCGGTTAGTTGGGGGAAAAGCTTCCAAAAACGCGGTCTAAAGCCCGCTTTTTCATACAAATCTAAGACAGCTTTCCAAAAAACTGAAGTTTTGGGAAAGCCTCATTTACCGGTTTATAATTGCCGAAACAGTGAGCATTTCCCAATTACTGCGCAAGGGATTGGAGGGGTGCGAAGCAGCCACGGCGCGGAGCGCCGGGGCCGGAGCGATAGCGGAGCCCCGGAAAGCCCGGTTTCCGGCACAATGTGCCGGAAATGCGCCCAAATTACTTGGAAAAATCTTTATGACCCTCCCCCGCAGAACGACGGGGTATTAAACCAGACTTTCGAATGAAGGTAGATTCGCTGTCAGCCTCAGGGCCACTGCGTTTACTTTTCAGAGGCTGAAATTTGCCAAAACATTGAAGAATTTTTAACCACAAAGGCGCGCAAAGGCGCAGAAGGAAGGAATAAAGCATTGCCTCATACATCCTTTGTGTCCTTCGTGTCCTTCGTGGTTAGTTTTTCTTGGAAATTCCGGTGAATTCAAGGAAATTTTAACGATCAAAAAGTAAATGCTTTTGCCCTGCTGTCAGTCTTACCTGCTACTTAACAATTTCTTCAAATAGCATATAATAGGGGTGTTTCATTCCGGCTGGCTAAATGATTCCATAGCACGAATGAAAAGGGAGAGGGATATGCAAAATTTTGTTTACGGAAACCGGACCAAAATTATTTTTGGTAAAGCCACGGAAAAAACTGTGGGTGCGGAAATAGCGGCTTATGCCAAAGAGGGCGAGGGCCCTCTCCGGATCCTGCTGCACCATTCCGGGGGGCACGCGGTTAAGTCGGGGCTTCTGGATACGGTCAAAGAGAGCTTGAAAGGGGCCGCCGTGGAATGGGTGGAATTATCCGGGGTAAAACCTAATCCCCGGCTTTCCCTGGTGTATCATGGGGTGGAGATCTGCAAAAAGGAAAAACTCGGCTTTGTCCTGGCTGTGGGGGGCGGGTCGGTTATCGATTCCGCCAAGGCGATTGCCATGGGGGCTCTGTATGACGGGGATGTGTGGGATTTTTACGATCACAAAAAGGTTCCTGCCCAGGCGCTGCCGGTGGCTACGGTGCTTACCATTCCCGCGGCGGGGAGTGAATCCAGTATCAGCTCGGTGATCACCGATGAACGGGGGCCCTGGAAGCAGGGGGTTAATGATGAGTGCATACGTCCGGTTTTTTCGATCCTGAACCCGGAACTGACCTACAGTCTGCCCCCGTATCAAACCGCCTGCGGGGTCGCGGATATGCTGGCCCATATCATGGAACGGTATTTTACCAGGGAACCCCATGTGGAGCTTACCGATGAGCTTTGCGAGGGGGCCATGCGGGCGATTATCAGGAATGCCCGGAAGATCTTTAACGGCAACAGCCAGGATTACGATGCCCGGGCGGAAATCATGTGGGCCGGGAGTTTAGCCCATAACAACCTCCTCAGCACCGGCAGGATAGGGGATTGGGCGAGTCATGGCATTGAGCATGAACTATCGGCCCTGTATGATATAGCCCACGGCGCGGGGCTTTCCATCATCTTCCCCGCGTGGATCGCCTACAATATCAAAGAGGACACCCCCCGGCTGGCCCGTTTTGCCGCTAAAGTATGGGGAGTGGACGGGGCCTACTACGATTACGAACAGGCGGCCCTGGAAGGGGTATTCAGGCTGAAGAATTTCTTCCGCTCCATAGGCCTGCCGGTCTCCTTTGCCGACGCAAAACTGCCCGCCGACCGGATCCCTGAGATGGCGAAACGGACCGTCCGGTTCGGCCCGGTGGGGATGTATAAAAAACTTGACGCCAAGGATGTGGAGGCTATTTACCGTATCGCGGCGAAAGAACTCTAAGAGTCGATGTTGGATTGGAGGCTTTCCAATCCAAAAAGGTCCAGGGTGTTTTTGGCCGCCAGGGCCTTTAGTTTCTCCTGGCTTATCCCCCGCAGCGCCGCGGCCAAGCGGTAGGTTTCCCCTACCATACCCGGCTCGGCGGGACTTCCCCGGTAGGGGATTGGGGCCAGGAAGGGGGAGTCGGTTTCTAAGAGCAGGCGGTCATCGGGAACAAATCGCAGGGCCTCCCGAAGGGGTCCGGCGTTCTTATAGGTGAGGGTTCCGGCAAAGGAGAGGTAATACCCCAGGTCCAAAAAAGTTTTGGCCTGGGGGGCGCCGTAGGAAAAACAGTGGATCACCCCCCGGACCTCAGGATATTGGGAGAGAATCTCCGCGGTTTCCTCGGCGGCGTCCCGGGAATGGATGATAACGGGAAGGCGGTATTGTTTTGCCAGATCCAACTGGGCCTCGAGGAGTTCCCCTTCGCCGGCTATATCCGCCCCGGCTTCCGCCTTATTCCAATGGCGGTCCAGGCCGCATTCCCCCACCGCCGCGAGGAGTTGGGGGGGCGCTTTCCGGATCTGCTGTTCCAGGACCGCCGCCAGTTCCCGCCGCCCGGCGATTGCCTCCGGGTAGGGCCAAATTCCCGCGGCGAACCGGATCCGGTCAAAGCGGGAAAAGGCGTCCACCCGGTCCGCCAGGTCATGGGCCTCGGTCCCGATATCGATAATCCCCCCAAATCCCCCGCTAAAAAGCTCCTCCAGCCGTTTTTCCGGTGAAATTCCCCGGGACAAAAGCATGGAAAGGTGGGCATGGGTATCGATAAGTCCCGCGATATCGCTCATAGTGTCTTGCCGCATACTTCTTGACCTTACCGGATCCCCCTGTTATTATGCAAGTATGGTTAGGGCGGGGCTTTTATTGAGCGCCGGCCCGTGCTGATTTTGTTTGAGGGACACGCTTCGCCGTGCGTTTGCGGCGCGCAAGACTGCCTAAAGGCTGTCTTGCCTGGTTGGATACGGCGGCTTTATTGAGCGCCCGCCTGTGCTACCTTGGTGGATAAACGCCGCTTGACGCGGCGCGGAGGCGAGGCGGGGGCGGCGCGGTCGGCCGCCTAAAGGCGGCCTGCTTTGGTTGGGGGGCGGTGGCTTTATTGCGCGCCGGCGCGTGCTGAATTTATTTGAAGGACACGGCTTCGCCGTGCATTAGCCGGGGCGGCGCGATCGGCCGCCTAAAGGCGGCCTGCTTTAGTTGGGGGCGGTGGCTTTATTGAGCGCCGACCCGTGCTGAATTTATTTGAGGGACACGGCTTCGCCGTGCGTTTGCCGGGGTGGTGGAATGGTAGACACCGGAGACTTAAAATCTCCTCTCCGCAAGGGGGTACGGGTTCAACTCCCGTTCCCGGCACTTAAAAAACAAGTTTTTTTATGTTTCACGATGTTTCATAATTCCTTATGTAATAAGGAATTAACAAAATACCCGCTTCATCATCTTGTATTATTTTTTATTATTTTTCACTTTATTTTATCATAATCCGTAGGCAATAGGTAGTCATAACGTAGGTGTTTTAACAAAAACTCGTACAGGAAGCGAAGGGGAATCTATGGGGGTAAAAATACGGGAAAAAAGGGGCAAGCTATACCTGGATATAAACTGGAACGGACAGCGGAAATGGGAATCCTTGCACTTAACCACGTCCCCCGACAAACAGCAGAACAGGGAAATCATGCGCCTGGCCGAAATATGCCGGTCCAAGCGGGAAGCCCAACTGGTGGCGGGGGAATGGAACCTGCTTGACCCGGTAAACGGGAAGAAGACCCTGTACCATTACCTTGAGGAACTGTCCCTGGATCGGAACCCGAAAGACCGTACCCGCAAGGCGTTGCCCTATTTGAAGGCATACCCCGGCGGAGACACGGTGCGGCT
>JAITBE010000188.1 GCA_031283755.1 Spirochaetaceae bacterium | reverse complement strand
ATCAGATCCACCGGGGAACGGATTGAGGGGACCTTTATGCCCATGAACGCCAGCGACGGCCCCCACTACGGCGCCAACATCAAGCTGCCCGGCCCCGGCGGTCCCGGATCCTACACGGTGCGGTTCCTCATCCAGAACCCCGAAGCCCAGGGTTATGTGCTTCACGTGGATCAGGCAACCGGCGTCCCCGGCAGGTTCTGGGGCGCGCCTCTGGTGGCGGAGTGGAAGGTAGACTACGCCGGCCCGGCCTGGTAGGTGAGACTTGAGGAACGAGAGGTAAGGAGCGAGGGACGGTCCTTTGCTTTTTACTTCTCATTCCTCATTTGCTGATTAGCGTAAGAAAGGGGAATTATGTTAAGATACCTCATCCAGGTGATCGAGAATTTATTGATCACCGGGATATTGACTGCCTTACTGTGGGCGGTATTGGTTCAGAAAACCGGGGACAGGGGGGAAAGACGGAAGCCGCCGGCCCTTTGGGGCTGTGCCGCCGGTACGGGCGGAGCCCTGATCATTGCGGTATTGCGCCGGACCACCGCCCTTATCAACCGGGGTTTTTTTAATCTCTGGATTTTATCCTTTGCTATTGTATTCGGAATTCTCTATATTCTCTTTTTATGGGAAGTATTACAAAAACCATTGCGGAAGATACCTTTCCTGCAAAAACGCCTTTCCCTGGCCGAAGCCATTCCCGGTTATGTAAACGCCCTGTTCCTGGGGGCCCTGTTGTTTTATGCCCTGCCCACTATTTTTCTTTATCCCACGGAATTTGTTCTGGCCGGGGAGAGTATATTCAGTACCGATTTTCTGTTTAAGCTCATCGGTTATGCCGCGGGATTACTGGTGGTGATCCTCACCGCCCTTGCCCTTTATAAAACCGGCAAGGCCCTGTCCCCCCGGCGCTTAAAGATTTTGCTCACCGCCGCCATCCTGGTTAATCTTTGCGGTCAAGTGATTGTCATTGTGCAGTTCCTCCTGGCCCGGCGCATGATCCCCATGATCCGCTGGGTCTTCAGGTTCATTGTCGCGGCGGTTAATAATCAAATTGTTTTTCTTTATTGTCTTATGGGGATAAGTTTTTTGCTTCCCCTCGCCTTGTTTATTGCCGGCTTAAAGACCCCTGTTTCCGGGAAGAACCCCGCCGAGAACCGGAAAATTCGGGCCGTCCTGAAGATAAACCGGCGCTGGTGCCTTACCGTGGCGGCGGGGTTTGTTTTTTCGGTTTTGGCCGTTACGGTGGTCAAGGCGTATACCGAACGGGGGGTGGAATTGTCCCCCGCCGAACCCATGACCATCGCCGGGGAGGAGATCCTCATCCCCATCCCCCAGGTGGAAGACGGCCGCCTTCACCGTTTTGCCTATAACGCCTCGGACGGCACGGAGGTACGGTTTATTGTGATTAAAAAGAATGAGATCGCCTACGGGGTGGGGCTTGACGCCTGCGACATCTGCGGCGCCACGGGATATTACGAACGGAAGGGCCAGGTGATCTGCCGGCTCTGCGATGTGGTGATGAATATTTCCACCATAGGTTTTAAGGGGGGGTGCAACCCGGTTCCCCTGGCCTACAGTCTCCGCAGCGGGAATATGGTGGTAGAGATAGCAAATTTGGAAAATGAAAAGGTCCGGTTTAAATGACGGGAGGGCTTCGATGTTTTGGAGATTGGTAAAGGGCGCGTTTTTCCGCCAGAAGGGCAAGATGCTTATGGTGGCCTTCACCATAGCCCTGGGGGCGTCCCTGGCTACGGCCATGCTGAACGTGATGTTGGATGTGGGGGATAAGGTCAATCAGGAATTGAAAACTTACGGCGCCAATATTAACGTCATCCCCCGGGGGGCTTCCCTTTTGGATGATCTCTACGGGGTGGATGAAGGTTCCGGGGTATCGGATAAGTATTTAAACGAAGAGGAACTGGGAAATATCAAAACCATATTTTGGGCTTTTAATATAGTAGATTTTACTCCCTACCTTAATATCCGGGCCGGGATTAACCAAGGGGAAGGGGATATCACGGCGGTGGGGACCTGGTTCAGCCGCCATTTGGAACTCCCCACCGGGGAGGCCCTGGACACGGGGATGCGGAACATGAAAACCTGGTGGGATGTGGAGGGCAGTTGGCTGCGGGATGGGGAAGAACACAGCGCCATGGTGGGGAAAACCGTGGCCGATCAGTACCGCATCCGGGTGGGGGATGCCATCACCCTCCGGGGCCCTGTCCAAACCGAAGAATTTACGGTGGCCGGTATCTTCTATGCCGGGGGGGATGAGGACGCGGAGGTTTACCTTCCCCTGGCGGCCGCCCAGAAACTCTCCGGCCGGCCGGGACTGGTGAGCCGGGTAGAGGTGAGCGCCCTGACCACCCCGGACAACGAACTTTCCCGCCGGGCCGCCCAGGACCCCCAGGGGCTTTCCATCAAGGAATGGGAAACCTGGTATTGTACCGCGTATGTGAGCGCCATTTGTTATCAGATTGACGAGGTGATCACCGACGCGGTTTCCAAGCCCATCCGGCAGGTGGCGGAATCCGAAGGGGCTATCCTGGAAAAGACCCAGCTTCTGATGCTCCTCATCACCCTGTTGAGCCTGGCCGGTTCCGCCCTGGGTATATCCAACCTGGTTACCGCCAGCGTGATGGAACGGGCCTCCGAGATAGGGCTCCTCAAGGCGGTGGGGGCCTATGACGGCCCCATCAGCGCCCTGGTCCTCACGGAGATCACCATCACGGGGATCCTGGGGGGCGCGGCCGGATATTTTGCCGGCCTGGGTTTTGCCCGGATCATCGGGCAGTCGGTTTTCGGTTCCGCCATTGAAATCAAACCCCTGGTCATTCCCCTGGTGGCTGTCCTGGTCTTCCTGGTTACCATGGCGGGGAGTATCCCTTCAATACGGCTCCTCCTCTCCCTAAGGCCCGCGGAGGTACTCCATGGACGGTAAAAGGGGCGCGCATGAATAAACAACAGTTCTACCTCAAGATGGTGGCCAGTTCCCTCCTCCGCCGGCGTTCCCGGATGATCGTGGCCCTTTTGGCAGTGGCCGTGGGGGCAACCATTCTTTCGGGACTTAGCACTATTTATTATGATATTCCCCGGCAAATGGGCCAGGAATTCCGCTCCTACGGGACCAATTTTGTTTTGGTTCCCGCGGGGAACGAGGCCGTCATCGGGATGGACCAGGTCAAGGCAGCCCTGGCCTATCT
>JAITBE010000173.1 GCA_031283755.1 Spirochaetaceae bacterium | reverse complement strand
GTGGGCGGCTGGGTAATTGAAAACCTGGAAGGGGCGCCCCGGGAAGGGGATCATTTTATTTTTAAGGATCTTTCGGTTAAGGTCTTAAAAACCCTCCGCCACCGGGTCATGGAAGTTCTGGTCACCCGGGAAACAATTTCTTGGTCGGACGGGCTTGGATGAACCTCCGTGGAATAGAGCTTCGCGGTATCTTTAGCGGCGCTTTATTTCGACGGAGGCTCGTTCGATAGGAAGTTTATAATACCCTCCTCCGCGAACCGGTGCGTTGCCTCATAACAAGGGTTTATAGTCAATGTCAAAACCAAAATGCCGGGGGCCGAAGCAGTCGAGTCCCCGGTTAGTGGTCCACTCCGCCGGTGAGGGCAGAACAAAAGCCGTAAGGAAGGTTCCTTCCTTTACCAAGGGATTTATCTGGGGGTTTCCCTCCGCATCAATGAGGCAGATGAGTTCGGGAACCGTGGCATGAACCACGTCATCCAGCCAGCTGATGATGTTTTCATTTTTATACCAGATCTTATAGAAGTGGCCGGAATATTCGCTTTGGCCGTTCAGTATCACCGTACCATAGGTAAAACCCTCTCGGGACTCGTATTCAGCGGTTTTGACGACCCCCCGAAATACCACTTTACCGCCGACGGCCGCGGTGATGTCCAGGGCGGGATCGTTGCCGGATATCCGAGCCCGGCGTAGGGCCGCGCCGATTTTACCCGCGTAGGATACAGCGCCCTGGATTACCGCACCCCGAAGGAGCTTTGCCGGGGCAGGATGGTCCAGGACTCCCACGGAATTGTCCGAAACCACCGCCAGAGCCCGTACCCAATCTTCGGCCCGCTTGTCGCTGGCCACCTGATCCAGAACAGCGGAATTACCGTATGCGTCGGCCACAGCCATGGGGGTGATAGGAATATCATTCAGGAAAAAGGTCGAATGCTGCAGTTCCGGTACGGAGCGCCCCGCGGGATCCGCGTCTACAATAATCTTGTCCAGAAGCGCGGCAGTATAAAAAGCCTGGGCGGTGTTTCCACCTCCCAGTTCGGTGGACATAATGCCGTCAAAGGCGCGTCCCAGGTACCGTTCCATTACCCTTGTAGCAAGGACTGCCAGGGGTTCCTTCAGGACCGGCAAGTCCGGATCCTTTTTCCCTTTGGTTAGGGCGCCGCAGACATAGGGCACCCCGATAAAACCGTCGTCAGGTATTTCATCAATCCCTGCCAGACGGAACCGTTTGCCTTCGGCCAAGGCGCTGTCTACCAGACGGAGGCCATCGGCAAGGTCGCCGCCGCCGCCGGTCCCCAGAACAGTACAACCGTACAAAATATCGTGGAGTTCTTCTTTAGATAGTTCTTTCATCTGATTTTTCTCCTATTCCCGGCCAAGGGCCCGGGCCATATCTCCCAAACAGGGCTCAATAAATTTTCCCCGGTCCATAATTTGTTCGCCGTCGAGCCAGACCGAGGAATTCATACACAAACCATCACAATGACTCGGCGCGTCAAAATGCTCCATTGGAGCATCGCTTTCGGAAAGATACCCTATACCCCATTCCGTGGCGCCCCATACCCGCTCATCTTCAAGAACATTTCCTGTTACCTTCGCTCCGGGATTAACGCCGTAACAACCATGGGCAAGCCGGTACATCGCCGGATCATGAAAACTATCAAGCCAGGATTTGAATTCCATAGCTTCCACCCCGCCTTGGATCTCCCGGATTAGGCCTTTTTCAACGGTTAAAACTACTTTCTCATGGATAATCCCGGGGACCGGGGAAACCGATGCCTCGAACACGAGAACCCCGTTGATTGATCCCAGTTTCGGTACAAAACATATCTGTCCGCCCAGCATATGCATCCCCGGTTTCTCCGCGTTACCATCGTCACAGGAGAGTTTGTTTTCGGGGTTGATTTCAAATTCAAGATCGCAGCCTGCGGGGGTGGTGATTCGCATGTGTTTGGCGGCTCCGGTTTTATCCGCCAGGACATGGAGAAAGTTCGAAAGTTTTTGCTGATCAACCCGTCCGATAAGCCGAACCATCATATCCGCATCCATCCCCACCAGGCAAAGATAACGTAGTTTTTTATTTGAAGCCATTGCCCGTTCAAAAGGGGTAGAATAAAGCATCCACTGGTTATTAAATTCCACCCAAGCGTCGGCTCCCTGGAGCGCCCCTGTAAGGGCATCCACCGCCAGCATAGAATCGGCGGCCTTTCCCACCCCCAAAGGCGCGGGATAAGTAATCACCACCGGTTTTGCCCCGATGGAAAAGGCGGCGGATGCGGTGGCCCGGACCACCTCCATGTCGCTTTCGGTATCGGCGGTGATAATCAGAGTTTCCCCGGATTTCAGGCAAAACATATCCATGACAAGCCGCCGGGCCGCCAGGGTGAGCTCATAAAAATATTTTCCCATTATTTTTCCTCCATGAGTTTTTCTATCGGCGTCCAGGGATCGTTAAAACCGAAAAATCGGGGACAGAGAATGGCAAGTCCTCGTTCGGTACGCCATATTTCCGGGGATTTAAACCCCAGAACCACCACCTCCATACCGTCTTTACAGTCGGGATTGAGGATGGGATAACCGGTTCTATCGGTCACACAAATGAGATCCGGACAGGTAACGTGAGTTTTCCCGTTTTTCCAGGAGAGCATATTTTCGTTCTTAAACCATATCCGGTAGGTATCCCCTGTAAAGGCGTCCCCGCCCCGGATATGGATCTCGCCAATGGTAAAACCGGCCTCGTTTTTCCAGGTCGTACCTCCCGACACCATTCCTTTAAAAAGAAGATAACCCTGGGCAGCTTCGCGGAGGGCGGTAATAGGATCCCTGTCCGCCTCCACCGCTTCACGCCGCGCCCTTCCCACCGTCATAGCATAACTCAAGGCACCCCAAATCACCGACTCCCGCAGATCCCTGCCCGATACCGGATGGTCGGTCATTCCCACGGTATTGCCGGAAACCACCGCCAGGGCTCGTACCATGGCTTCGGCACGGAAATCATCCGCTACCTGTTCAAAAATCGCCACATCACCGATATCGGAGGCCACCGCCAGAGGTGCGATGTTCCGCCGGCAAAGATAAAAGGAAGAGAACTGTAGATCCGGCACGGCCCGCCCGGCGGCATCCGCATCCACGGCCGGTTTCCCCAAACGCGCTGCTGTGGACAAGGCTACCGCCGTATTGCCGCCGCCGTATTCAATGGACACAATTCCGTCAACCGACTTGCCGAGAAATCGTTCCAGGGCTTGTACCGCCGTGACCGTCTCAAGCTCCGGCAGCTTTGTATAGTTATGGTAGGGATCAGCTTGCCCTCCCGGCGCTATGGAACCGCAGTAATAGGGGCTTGTGTACAGTCCATCATCGGTTATTTCGTCCCGTCCGGCCAACTCGTACCGCAGGCCGGCGGCATAGTCCTCTTCCGCCGTTCGCAGCCCCTTTTCCAGACGTCCCCCGCCGCCGGTAGCGAGGATCGTTACACCGACCAGGAGATCCTTAACTTCCGTGAAGGTAAGTTTTTTCACCTCTTCCTCCTTGAGCCAATTTCAAAATCATGGACCAAACCATCGGATATTAAAACATCCCCTGTTTGGATTTATACAAAATGACACGCCACGAAGCGTCCATCCTCCAGGGGGCTTAACATGGGTTCCCCTGAACGGCAGAGTTCCCGGGCCTTTGGGCATCGGGGGTAAAAACGGCAGCCAGGGGGGATATCAATGGCGCTGGGCACTTGTCCTTCAATAACTTTGAGTTCGTTCAGGCCATCCATGTCAAGCCGGGGTATAGAACCCAGCAATGCCAAAGTATAGGGATGGCGGGGATTTTCGAAAACAAAATCCGCCGGACCATATTCCATAATTTTACCGAGATACATAACCATGATATGGGTAGACATAAAGTGGACCACACTGAGATCATGGGAAATGATCACATAGGTAAGATGGTACCTGTTTTTGAGATCCTCCAGAAGCCGTAGGATCTGGGTTTGGGAAACCACATCAATGGAGGAGGTAGGTTCGTCAAGAACGACAAATCGGGCCCCCAGTGCAAGGGCGCGGGCTATCGCGATCCGCTGGCGCTGTCCCCCGGAAAGCTCATGGGGGAAACGGTAGGCCGTATCGGAGGGTAACCCCGCCAGTTCCAGCAGTTCCCCGATCCGCCGGGTGTATTCCTGGGAGTTTAATTTTTCGTGGACCCTGAGGGGTTCTCCGATCACGTCGCGGATAAGCATCCGGGGATCCAGGGACCAGAAGGGGTCCTGAAAAACAACCTGGATATGCTGGCGCATAGCCCGGAATTGGGCCATGGGGAGGCTGGCAAAATCCTGGCCTTCAAATTCAACCCGGCCGGAACTCGGTTTGTCCAAGCCCAGTAAAAGGTTGATCAGAGTCGTCTTACCGCAGCCTGATTCACCGACTATGCCCAGGGTATCCCCGGTATTCATGGCAAAACTCACCCCGTCAACTGCCCGGATATACTTTACCTCGCCGCCGAATAGGCCGGTACGCAGGGGGAAATACTTTTTAAGGTCCGTTACCCTGAGAAGTTCCGCCAATTTTACGGCAATTCTGGGGACGGTCCTTTCGGGCAGGGAGCGGAGCAAGGTTTTGGTATATTCCGTCCCGGGAGAAGAAATGATACCCCGGGGAGTCCCCCGATCCACGATGCTTCCTTCCCGGAGGACTGCAACCTGATCGCAAAAAACCGAAACCAACCCCATGTTATTCGCGATAAATAGAACCGTAATCCCTAAATCCCGGCGCAGTTCCGCGATGATCTGCAGAATACCCGCCTGGATCGTTACATCGAGGTTACGAGTAGGTTCATCGGCGATAAGGAACTCGGCGCCACAGGAAAGGGCCATGGCTATGATCACCCGTTGACGTTGTCCCCCGGAAAGCTCATGGGGATATTTTTCCATAAGTCTTCCGGCATCTGACATCCGTACTTTTTCAAGCATTTCCACCGCCCGTATGGTCGCCGCTTTCCGGTTTATCCTATCACGACTGGCGATTACATCCAAAAGCTGCCGCCCCACGGTAAACACGGGATTAAGGGTAGACATGGGATCCTGAAATATCATGGACATTCGGCGGCCCCGAAGCTTGGTCCTCATTTCCCTTTCGCTCTGATCCAGAAGCTCCGTCCCATTAAAACGGATACTACCTCCAATGATACAGGGCGGGGAGGGGAGCAACCGCAGGATCGTTTGGGCCAATACGGTTTTCCCCGCACCAGACTCACCCACCAGGCCGTAGGTTTCCCCCCGCTGGATCGTAAGGGAATCAATATCAAGAACCTTTTTATCGGCCCCCAAACCCCTAAATCCAACGGTCAGGTCTTTTATCGTGAAATAATCGCCCATATCCGCCGCCTACAATTTTCTTGTTTTCGGGTCCAGGATCTCCCGAATTCCATCGCCCAGGAGGTTAAATACCAGGACCGTGATAAAAATAGCCAGTCCGGGAAAGATACTGTACCACCAGGCATTCAGTAGATAGTTTCGGCTGGTATTGATCATAAGCCCCCATTCCGGAGTCGGCGCCTGAGCGCCGAGGCCGAGGAAACTGAGGGACGCGATGGTAAGAATAGCGCCGCCGATATCCATGGATGCCTGGACGATCACCGGGGCAATACAGTTAGGAACGATATGCCGGAAAATCGTGGATACCGGATGGGCACCGATGGCATTTGCCGCCCGGACAAACTGCCGTTCCTTGATCGATACCGCTTGGGCCCGGATAAGCCGGGTATACCATGGCCACCAGGATAAGGCGATGGCTAACATGGCGTTTTGCAGATTGGGACCCATCAAGGCCGCGATGGCAATGGACAAGAGCAGCGGCGGAAAACTCAAAAAAATATCGGTTATCCGCATGATAATCTCGTCGCAGAGACCGCCTATGGAACCGGCGAAGGCCCCCAAGGGGATGCCGATGAGCAGGGCGATCCCCACCGCCAGGAGCGCCGTCTGTAAGGATATACGAGTCCCGACCAGTACGCGGCTAAAAAGGTCCCGTCCCTGCTCGTCGGTACCGAAAAAGTGGGCGCCGCTTGGGGGCAGGAGTTTGTCTGCGGGATTGGTGGTGTTAACCGCATGATCCGGATAAGGAACCAGGACCGGGGCGAAAATGGCGGTGAGGATCAGGAACAGAACCACCAAAAGGGACAGGCGGGTAAGGGTATTACGCTGAAGCAGATAGAAGCCTAAACGCCACTGGCGTATCCGGGGTGCGGCAGACTGCCGCAGGTCGGCAAGGAAGGCCATGTTTTTTGCCATTTTTATACCCGTACCCGCGGATCCAGGGCAACCATAATATCCGCGATGAGGTTAAGGGCAACATACACACAGGTTGAGAAGATCGTAACCCCCATAATAGCGGGGTAATCCATGGTAACCACCGCGGTGGATATATAGGTCCCGATCCCCGGCCAGTTAAAAATCGCTTCCACAAGGAAAGTATTTACCAGGGTATAGCCGATAGAGAGGGTGACCACCGTAGCGGTTGGCCCCAGGGAATTTTTAAGGGCATAGGACCAGAGGACCTTTCTTTCGGGAATCGCGTAAGCCCGGGCGGCGGCGATATAGTCCTCATTGAGAATTTCCAAAAGGGCTGAACGGGTCATCCGGGCGACCAAACCGATTGGATAGAGGGCTATGGTGATCCCCGGCAGGACAATATGTTTCAAGGCATCAGCAGCCAGGCTGAAATCACCGATAATAAGACAGTCAAGTATCAAGAAACCCGTAATTTTTGGGGTACCATAGATCAGGGCAAGATCAAACGAAAATCGGCTTCCTAAAGGCAGTAGCTTGAGGACTCCATAGAAAGCAAGCTGTAGAAACATTCCAACCCAAAAGGTCGGCAAAGATACCGCCCCCACCGAAAAGAAACGGCAGAAGTGATCGATAAATTTATCCTTCCGCTTGGCGGACAGAACCCCCAAGGGAATTCCTATCAATACGGCGAAAACCGTGGACAATAGAACTAATTCCAGGGTAGCGGGTAAATAATTGGCAAGCTCCCTGGACACGGGCTGGTGGGAACGGAGAGAACGGCCCAGGTTGCCTCGAAGCAAATCCCTGATATACACCACGTACTGAACCGGCAGTGGTTTATCCAGTCCTAACTCAATTCGGGCTTGAGCAACCTGGCTGACCGTGGCTCGGGCGCCCACCCATCGCGCGGCCGGATCGGAAGGAATAATTCGGGTAAGCAGAAAGGTTATGGTGATCACCCCCAGGAGTACGACAATGCCGAAGAGAAGCCGTTTAGCGATAAATTTACCCATAAATATTCCTTCCGCCGATTAACTTTCCCGATCCATATTGGTCTTGTTCGACAATCCGGTTGGTTGTCTCACAGGTCTTGCAATTTCTTGCCAACGAACCTTTGGTTCTTCGGCTGCGAAATTACAATAATTTAAGAAGAATTTGTTCGGAAACTGAGGCTTCCGAACAACACCAATACTTAAAATTTTCTATATTGAGGCTGTTTCAAAACTTGAGATTTTGAAACAGCCTCCTCTATCAGCAAATTTTTCGTAAAAAAATCTAATACCTAAACCCCTTACCGGTTTGTGAACGAGCCCTTCAGGGTGCAAAATGTTCATTCTCCGCACGGGCTCAGCCCTGCCCTCTGACGGGTTCATTCAATATAGGTATCGTAGAAGAACACCACATTGGGATAGGAGGGATTATCCACATAATCCTTAAAATTGTTCCGGTATATCCGCACGTACTGCTGATCATAAATAGGTATGACTGCGGCGTCTTCCATGAGAATTTTCTGGGCATCGATAAACATCCCCGCCCCCAAAGCCCGGTCTGTGCCGGAGACAATATTCCCCTCCTCGATCAGCCCATCAAATATGGGGTTATAGTAATACGCCAAATTGTACATGGGAGTATCTTCGCTGTGGAAGAGGTTGATAAGCCATGAATAGGGGCTCGCATAGTCCGGCCACCAGTACATGACCAACATATCCTGGGCCGAGGCCGGATTAACCTTGGCCGCTTCCCATTGGCTGTCCCAAGGCATACCCCGGATCTCCAGAGTTATGCCAAGCTTGTCCAGTTCTGATTTGTAAAGCTCCAGGGAACGGCGTTCTGGTTCTTCACCGGCCAAATAAGTCGCGGTGAGGGTAAAGCCCCCCTGGGGATAACCTGCCTCAGTCAAAAGGGCCCGGGCCTTATCGAGATCATACTGGTACTGGAACACATCATCGCCGTGTCCCCACAGGCCATCGGGAATAATACCTCGGCTCTGGGTCGCCTCGCCGGAAATCACATGTTCAATAATGTCGGAGTAGGGGAAAGCGTAGGACAATGCCTGCCGTACCAGGACATTGTTCAAGGGGGGCTTTTGGTTGTTCAGGAACAGGATAAGGTTCTGAAAAGATTTTGCCTGGGTAACGGTAATTCCCTCTTTTTGCCGCAGAGCCGCATGATCCTCCGGAGTAACATAGAGGATAAAAGTAGCCTCTCCACTTTCTATAAGCTGACGGCGGGACGCGGTTTCGGGTATCTTTTTTATGTAGGCAAGACGGGTATGGTTTCCTTCCCAGCCGCCCCAATAATCGGGAAACGCTTCAAAGACCACTTCCTCTCCCATGATGAAACTACGGACCCGGTAGGGACCGGTTCCTGCCACATTCCCCTGGCTGAGCCAATCCTCGGGGTTGTTTCGCACAGCGGTGGGGGACATCACAAATGCGGCATATCCCGATGCCAGGATAAGATCCAGGGGAGCGGCATACCGCAGGGTTATTTCCAGCTTGTACTTGTCAAGGACCGTAATTTGAGCCACCGGGTCCCAGATAAAGGCTGCGCCCTCACCTTTTTCGATAGTACGATCAAAGGAAAATTTTACCGCCTCGGCATCCATATCCGTACCGTCATGGAATTTGACCCCTTGGCGGATGTCAATGGTCCAATTCAGGCCGTCTTCACTCTTTTCATAACCCGTGGCAAGCACATACTCGAAACTGTCTGTATCGGGCAGATAACGGAGCAGGGTTTCATAAAGGTTATGCATTACGATGATGCCATTACTGAATTCCACACTCGGATCCCAATCAAGAACCGGCTCCGAATTAGTCGCATAGTAAACGATTTTTTCCGCCCCGGAAGGAGACTCCGTTCTTTTTCCGCATCCAAATAGGACCGGCAACAATACAACGCAGATCAATACCACTACAAAAGACTTTACCGTATGTTTCAAATTATCCTCCTTGATTAAGGGAACTTCTGGAAACCTCGATCGGATCTCCAGAGATTTTTTGGAGAAAATTAATGGCTCTTCATTAGACTTGTTCGATAACCCGGTTGGTTGCCTTCCAAGTCTTGCAATCTTCTACTAATGAACCTTGGACTCGCCGGCGGCGAAATTACGTATTTTTAAATGAATTTGAGGCAGTCCTAAAAGTTTAAAAACTTTATTCGGCCAGCTTCTTTGATGCGGCATTAAAGAATTATACCATACAATTTTCTCCATGGAATAAAGAACCTTTCAAAACCGAGGTTTTGGGAGCTCCCTTTAAGAATATAGAAATATAACATGATGTTCTGATATTTTCAATATGTATCAATAAATTGTTCCAAAGCTAACCGGGTTTTGAAACAGGCTTGAATTTTCCAAAAAATGAAGCCTTTGGGGAAACCTCAGTTGAATATAGACCCGGCCTTCCAATCAAGGAATATTATGGGCATTTAGACCGCTTTTGTATAATTCAATATACTTTTCCGCTGATTTTTTCCAGGAAAAATTCTGTTTCATTCCGGCAATACGCATGGCTTCTACCTGGACCCGGCGGTTGTAATAAGCCCACACCGCCCAGCCGATGGTGTCATATATGGCGTTGGGGGTAAGATCATCAAACATAAATCCCGTTCCTGTCCCGGTTTCCTGGTTAAAATTTTCCACCGTATCCGCGAGCCCTCCGGTATTCCGTACTATGGGGGGGGTTCCATAGGTAAGGGAATAAAGCTGGTTAAGACCGCAGGGTTCATAACGGCTCGGCATAAGGAAAAAATCGCTTCCCGCTTCTACCAGGTGGCTTAAATCTTCGCTGTATCCGATCCGGGCCTTAAAATTGGATAGCCGCGAGGAGAGGCTTCGGACCTCGTTTTCACACCAGGCTTCACCGGTACCCAGCAGGACCATCTGGATATTCATGTCCCGGCAAATAGACCAGGCGGAACCGTAGGAGGGGCCAAACAGGGATCCCACCCCCTTCTGCTCGGTGAGACGGGTTACCATACCGATGACCGGAACATTTGGATCCCCGGGCAATTCAAATGCCCGTTGCAGGGCCTCCTTGGCCTTGGCTTTTCCCGCCATGTTTTTGATACTATAGGGCTGGGGAATAAATTTATCCTTGGCCGGATTCCAGACTTCGGTATCTATGCCGTTGAGGATCCCCCAATAGTCCGCAGACCGGTACCGGAGCATCCCGTCCAGGCGGAAGCCGTGGGCCTGGGTCTGGGTTTCCTGGGCATAATTCGGGGAGACCGTATTCAATTTGTCGGCGCAGTTGATCCCCGCTTTAAGGAAGTTCATCATATTCCAGTCGTCTAAACCGGCTTCAAAAAAAACATTCCACCCCAGCCTGGTGTAGTAATAATTATCCTTGCTGTAAATGCCCTGATACCCCAAATTATGGATCGTCAAGACCGAAATAGTCTTGGCAAATTCTCCGGTCCGCTGCCCGAATTTAAGGAAAACCGGCACCAGGGCCGTCGGCCAGTCATGGGCATGAAGCACCTCGGGGTACCAGGACAGTTTTCGGCAAAGCTGAAACACGGAACGGGAAAAAAAGCTAAAACGCCGGGGATTATCAAGGAAATCCGGTTCCGCGGGGATCCCATAGATACCGTCCTTGCCGAAAAACTTTTCGTGTTCGATAAAATAAACGGAGACGGGGTTCTTTTGAGGGGATCCCGGCAGGCTTGCCGTATAAACGGCGCTCCATTCTTCGCCTCCTCCCACGGGGACCCCCAGGGCGCCTTCCAGTTTGGTGAGTTTTCCCCGGTCTATAGAGTAATACCGGGGTATTACAATCTTCACCTCATGACCCAATTTTGCCAGGGCGATAGATAAAGCGGATACAGCATCGGCCAGGCCCCCGGTTTTTGCGTAAGGAACAGCTTCACTGGCAGCCATTAATATCTTCATTTTTTGCCCCTCTCCATCACAGGGGGTCTAATACTCCGCCCCTTAGGGTGGTTGGAATTAATAATACCACCAAAAAGTGATAATAGACCCCGTGGTTAAATAATCTCTGTCCTAAAAACGGTCGATCATAGCAAGGCCATGGTCTTCTATAATTTTAAGCCCTATTTCAAAATTTTCCAGCTTAAAAATGACCACCGCCTTGCCGATTTTCCCTTCCAGGGAGGCATAGAGATATTCAATATTAACATTGGCTTTTTGAAATAACTCCATCACCTTGGCCAGGCTTCCCGGGGTGTCGCTGATTTCCACCGCCACCACGCTGGTCTCCCGGGTGGTGAATCCGGCGGCATTAAGAACCTTGAGAGCCTCGGCATCCTTATCCACAATAAGCCTGAGGATACCGAAATCCGCCGTATCCGCGATGGATATGGCCCGGATATTGATGCCTCCCTGGGCAAGAACCCTGGTCACATCCGCCAGACGGCCCGCGTTATTTTCCAGAAATACCGATATTTGTTTAATCTGCATAATTCCCCCTTATATCTTACGGTTATCAATAACCCGTTTTGCTTTGCCTATGGACCGTTCTATGGTTTTTGGTTCCACCAGCTTGACCTTAAGGCTGATCTGCAGTTTGGATTTCATCACGTTTTCGATCTTGGTCCGCAGCCCTTCAAGATCCCGGGTTTCATCACTGAAAAATTCCTTTTTTACCTCTACCTGGAGCTCTACCTCGTCCAGGTGGGAGGCCCCCCTGTTGAGAATGATGAGGTACTGCGGTTCGGTTCCCTCAATTTCGATAAGGGCGTGCTCTATCTGGCTGGGGAAGACATTGACCCCCCGGATGATGAGCATATCGTCGGTTCTGCCGAAAAGGCGGTGCATCTTGATGGTAGTTCTACCGCAGGAACAGGGCTCGGTTATAAAGTAGGTTATGTCCCGGGTCCGGTAACGGAGCAGCGGGGTCCCCTCTTTAGTCAAAGTAGTAAAGACCAGTTCCCCCTTTTCCCCGTAGGGCAGGGCCTTTCCCGTATAGGGATCGATGATTTCCGGGTAAAAAAGATCCTCGTTGATGTGGAGCCCCTCCTGGGCTTCGCACTCAAAGGCCACCCCGGGTCCGATGATCTCGGTAAGTCCGTAGATATCGTAGGCCTTCATATCATAGTGGGCCTCTATCTCCTTCCGCATATTTTCGCTCCAGGGTTCGGCCCCGAAACAGCCCTTCTTTATGGGGAGTTTTTTTAAATCTATCCCCGCTTCCTCCGCTTCCTCCGCCATATACAGGGCATA
This sequence comes from Spirochaetaceae bacterium, assembly GCA_031283755.1. Lineage (GTDB taxonomy): Bacteria > Spirochaetota > Spirochaetia > Treponematales > Breznakiellaceae > JAIRMO01. Next base: position 3,045 of record JAITBE010000173.1, on the reverse strand, counting down.
AGAGGGGGTACAGGTAAGGATGGTGGACCCAAAGGCCTGCATCACCTGGAGCTGCCGGGCGGTATTCCCCGATGACATGGGCAAAACATTTGCCCCCAGCACCCGGGCGCCGTAATGAGCCCCCGGACCTCCGGTAAAAAGACCGTATCCGTAACAGTTCTGGACCGTATCATCCCGGGTACACCCCGCCGCCGCCATGGTCCGGGCCATGGACTCCCCCCAGATTTCGATATCCTTATGGGTATAGGCATCTACTACGGGGATTCCGGTGGTTCCCGATGACATGTGGATTTCCTCAATAAGGGATTTCGAACAAGCCAGGAGGCCATAGGGAAAGGTCTCCCGCAGGTCGTCCTTAGTGGTAAAAGGCAACTTTTCGATGTCCTTGAGGCTGTGGATATCCTGGGGTTTTATCCCAATGTCATCCATTTTCTCCCGGTAGAAGGGTACCACGGCATAGAGTTTTTCTACCTGGTTTTTGAGATGGGCGAGTTGCTGCCTTTTCCGGATCTCCCCATCCATACATTCATATTCAGGATTAAAGATCATGATTTTTCCTTACAAAAAATTTTTTGAGAAAAAAATGGAGCCCTACAATCTCTATGATATACCTATTTATCAAATTCCCTCAATACCTAAATCAGGGCAAAAGCATTTACTTTTTGATCGTTAAAATTTCCTTGAATTCACCGGAATTTCCAAGAAAAACTAACCACAAAGGACACAAAGGGTGCATGAAGCAACACGTTATTCCTTCCTTCTGCGCCTTTGTGGTTAAAAATCCTTCAATATTTTGGCAAATTTCAGCCTCTGAAAAGTAAATGCAGTGGCCCTGATATCTAAATGAAGGGCTAAACTCAGTTGTTTTTGACTGGAAGACCGGATTCATACTCCGGAGTTTGCTCCTTGGTTTTTCATTGGAATGCGGGGCTCCATACCCCGCCCCGGGGTATCTTCTTTCAATAATAATACCCGTTGGTTTCAGTTCCGATAACAAATTCGGCATATTGCAGTTTGATTCAAATTATGATAAATTTTATCAAAAATAAAAATTTCCTGGGGATATGGACGGTTGTATGGCAAAGCAGATACTGGTAGTGGATGATAATCTATCAAGCCTTAAGCAGATCGGCGCCCAGCTTACCTCCCGTTATGAAATTTCTCTGGCCAAATCCGGCGCCCTCGCTTTACAAATATGCAAACAGGAAAAGCCCGATCTCATCCTCCTGGATATTGAGATGCCCGAAATGGACGGATTTGAGACCATAAAACAGCTCAAGGCGGATCCGGAACTTAATTCTATACCGGTTATTTTCCTTACCGGTAACCGGGACATAGACACCGAAATCAGGGCCCTCCAGTCCGGAGCCATGGATTTTATCACCAAGCCGGCCAATAAGGATATCCTGCTCCACCGGCTGGAACTTCATCTGCAATTTTCAGCGTATCAGACATCCCTGGAACATACAGTCATGGAACTGGAAAACAGCATTGTTGCTTCCTTTGCGGAACTTATCGAGTGTAAGGACTACAATGTGGGCGGCCATGTGCTGCGGACCGGAAAATATGTGGAGCTTATCGGTAAGGAGCTGCTGACGGAGGGGACCTTTGGGGAAGAGTTTACGGAAACGGATTTGAACAGGATCGTCCGGGCCGCTCCTTTCCACGATATCGGTAAAGTCGGCATCAGCGATGTTTTGCTTCTCAAAAAGGAGAAATTGACCGAAAAAGAATATGATGAGGTAAAAAAGCATACCACTATTGGCGCGCATTTTTTGCAAAGGATCTATGAGCGTATCCCGGAGCAGGATTACTTAAAATTTGCTATCCAGATCGCCCGATCACACCATGAACGGTATGATGGTATGGGTTATCCCAACGGCCTTGCGGGGGATGATATTCCCCTCTGCGCCCGGATCATCGCGGTGGCCAATGTTTATGACGCCTGTTTAACCGACCGGGTTTACCGCAAGGCCATGGGCTACAACGAGGTCTTCCGAAGTATCCTTGAGGAAAAGGGTCGTGCCTTTGATCCCAGGGTGGTAGACGCCTTTGTGGCTGCCCGGGATGTACTGGCCTGCCTGGATATAAGGACACTGCCGGTGTTGAAAATTGAAGGATACAGACTGGGATGAATAAAATCCTCGTGGTAGACGATAACATCTCCAGTCTCAAGCAGATCGGCGCTCAACTTAGGGAGAATTATGAGGTATCCCTCGCCAAATCCGGTGCCCTGGCATTGCAGATATGTATGCAGGAAAAACCGGACCTTATCCTCCTGGATATCGAAATGCCCGAGATGGATGGGTTTGAGACCTTGAAACGGTTCAAGCTGAACCATTATTTGGGGAGTATTCCGGTTATTTTTCTTACCGGAAATCATGATACCGAAATCGAAGTCCGGGGGCTTCAGTCGGGGGCCCGGGATTTTATCACCAAACCGGTAGAAAAAAATATCCTCTTTCATCGAATAGAACTCCACCTGCGGTTTTCCTCCTACCAGTCCCATTTGGAAAAGACAATGGAAAAACTTTCTGAGAATATATCCTTGTCCTTTGCGGAACTTATCGAATGCCGGGATGAAAATACCGGGGAACATGTGGTCCGGACCTCGAAATATGTGGGAATACTGGGCCGAAAACTGATCGAGAACGGGATGTTTAGGGATGAATTGACCCCCACGGATCTGGAAATGATGGTCCGGGCGGCGCCCCTCCACGATATAGGAAAGATTGCCATCAGCGACCGGATCCTCCTCAAACCCCATAGGCTGGACGATGAGGAGTTTAACGCTATGAAACAGCATACCTCCATCGGCGAGGAGATCTTGGCCCATATGTCCGCCCGGACCCCTACCCAGCAGTATCTGCAATACGCAAAACAGATCGCCGCTTCCCACCATGAACGGTTTGATGGAAAGGGGTATCCCAAGGGGCTTGCCGGGGACGAAATCCCCCTTTGCGGGCGTATCATGGCGGTGGCGGATGTTTATGACGCCCTGGTAGCCGACCGGGTGTACCGCCGGGGTATGAATCATACCGAGGC
>JAITBE010000114.1 GCA_031283755.1 Spirochaetaceae bacterium | reverse complement strand
ACCTGGATGACCATGCTCCGCATGACCCGGGCGTAATTGGGCCACCAGACGATGACCATGGCCAGGAGGGTGTGAAAGAGGCTGGGCCCCAGGGCGGTGGAAATCACCATGGCCAGGATGATCGTGGGAAAGGCCTGGACCAGTTCGCAGAAGCGCATCATTATTTCGTCCACCAGGCCCCCGGCAAAACCCGCGGCTCCGCCGTACACTATCCCCACCAGGGAGGCGAAGATGATCGTCAGGACTCCCCCCTCAATGGAAATGCGGCTGCCCCAAATAACCCGGCTCAGGACATCCCTGCCCAGGCTGTCGGTGCCGCAGAGATGGTTCCGGCAGGGCTTAACAAACCGGGCGCTCATATCCTGGGCCAGGGGTTCATAGGGGGCGATAAGAGGTGCGACGAAAGCGACGGCTACCCAAAAAAGGCATACCGCAAAACCCACGGCGAATAGTTTGTTTTGCCTCAGCATACGCCACATTTACTGGTACCTCACCCGAGGGTCCATAAATCCGTACAAAAGGTCAATGACCAGGTTGATGATCACGTAGTTCAGGGCGATAAGGAGGGATACCCCCACAATGGCGGGGAAATCCAGGTTTTTGGCGGACTGATAGGCGTATTGCCCAATGCCGGGCCAGGCAAAAATGGTTTCCACCAGCACCATGCCGCTGAGTAAATTCCCAAACCCTACCCCGATAACCGTTACCACCGGAATCAGGGCGTTACCCAGGGCGTGGTTACCGATCACCGCCTGCTCCCCCAGCCCCTTGGCCCGGGCGGTACGGATATAGTCCTGGGAGAGGATCTCCAGCAGGTTGGAACGGGTGGTACGGGTGATCAGCCCCATGGTAAACATCCCCAGGCAGATACCGGGAAGTACCAAATGGCTCAGGGCATCCAGAAACAGGGGAAAATTCCCCATAGCCAGGGCGTCGATGGTGAAAAAACCCGTCCACTGAACCGGCGCGGCCGCCCGGGCGGCGATCCGGCCCGGCCCGGGGGCTATCCCCAGGCCCAGGTAGAAAACAAAAAGCATGATCAGGGCAAACCAGAAGGAAGGGACCGACACCCCAAAAACGGAAAGCCCCCGTAACAGATGATCCGTCAGGGTATTCCGCTTGATCGCGGAAATGACCCCAAAGGACATCCCAAAAACCACCGCAAAGATGATGCCGAAGCAGGCCAGCTCCACGGTGGCGGGATAATACCGGGCCAGATCGTCAAATACCGGGCGCTGGGTACGGATGGACACCCCCAGGTCCCCCCGGAGCAGGTTTTTTAAATAGGTAAGGTATTGCGCATACAGGGGCTTATCCAGCCCCCATTTCGCGCGGAAGGCCGCCACCATTTCTTCATTAGCCAGATTACGCTGACTTAAATTGGCGACCACGGGATCGCTGGGTACCGCGTGGGACAGTAAGAAGACAATCAGGGAAATGCCGATCATCAAAAAGAAGAGAAACACCAGCCTTCTTACCAAATAACGCAGCATATCAAAAAATCCTACTCCGCGATTCTTTTAAGATCCATCTGATACAGCTCAAGATAATCCGCCCCGGTCAAACCGGTTTTTACCGCGTACTGGCTGGTATGCTGAAGGAGCATGGCAAAGGGAGTATCTTCGATCATGGCCTGCTGAATTTGGGTAAAAAGCGCCACCCGTTTGGCCGTGTCGATTTCCGTGGCGGCCTGTTTCCCCAGGGCGGCCAGGGCGGGGTTCTGAGCCTCGGTCCAGTTGGCCCGGAGCCCGACACTGCTGCCGGGGAGGAACGCGAGCTGGCTGTTGTTATCGGGATAATCCGGGCTCCAGTACCAGAGCCCCAGGGATTGCCGGCCGGTCCGGTAGGTTTCCAGGGAGATGGTTACATTTTCGGGGACCAGCTCCGCGGTGATGCCGATGGCGGCGAGGTCGTTTTGGAGTTTCTGCGCCAGGGTAACCAGATCCACCCCCACTACCGTATTGGTGGGCACGTAAAGCTTGGTACTAAATCCATTGGCATAACCCGCATCCGCCATCAGGGCCTTGGCTTCCGTTATCTTGGGGTAGCCCGTAACATCCCCGGGAGGCAGGGAACCCAGAAGGCCCAGGGGGAAGGGCGCCATGGGGGTACTCATGCCGGGGCCGGCAAGGGCCTGGATCCCCGCATAATCCAGGGCCAGACGGATCGCCGCCTGAACCCGGGGGTCCGCCACGGGGCCGCCGATTGCCGGATCCCGGTTCATCAGAAGGAAACTCGTGGTCAGGGATTGGGCATCCAGGATGGTGATCCCCGAACCCCCCGCAAGCCCTTTGATCTGCTCCGGGCCGAGGTTAAAGGCAATATCCGCATCCCCGGCCTGAAGCATCATCAACTGGGTATTGGCATCCATCACGGTCTTGATGGTAATCCGGTCGTAGTAGGGCGCCGGTCCCCAATAGTTGGGGTTCCGGATCAGGACCACCTCAACCTTGGGGGTATAGGTCTCGATCTGGTAGGGCCCCGATCCCACGCTATGGGCATCCAGCCAGGTTCTGGCGGTATCCGTAACATCGGCATCCGGGGCATCGGTCGCCCCCTGTTCGGTTGCGGCTTTACTGTCCAGGATGGAGAAAAACACAAAGGCGAGTTCAATGGGAAAGGAGGGGTTTGTCTCCTTTAAACGGACGACAACCGTGGAGTCATCCGGGGTTTCAATGCCGGTGATCCCCTCTGCCATAAAGGCGGCGTTACCCTTGAGGTTAACCGCCCGCTCAAAACTCCACTTTACATCCGCGGAGGTAAGGGAATTGCCGCTGACAAATCGTATGTTGGGGCGCAGCTTAAAGGTGTAGGTCAAACCGTCGGCGGATATTTCATAACTCTCCGCCGCGGCGGGTACCAGGTTGTCCAGACTGCCCTGAAATTCAAAGAGATTATCATAGCAGGCGTGGATAACCGTGGACCCGTAGGGTTCATAGGTAATACCGGGATCAAAACTTTCGTAATCGGGGTTAGCGGCAATGATGAGGTGCTTTTCCCCTTCGAAACTTACCCCCTCTTCGGCGGATTTGCCCTTACAGGCGGAAAAAGCGGTCAAAAGTAACGCTAAAAACAAAAATGCCATTTTTTTCATAGTGAAGTCTCCTTTATTTGGGATGATTCGATACAGGGTTTACCCCTGAAGTAAGTATACAATAATATACTTTTCTTATTGTATTCAAGGGTGTTTTTTGCATAAATACCGGAAAATCCGTATATTTTTTGTATAAATATTTA
>JAITBE010000276.1 GCA_031283755.1 Spirochaetaceae bacterium | reverse complement strand
GTCAGCGCCCCAAGCCCCGGCGCCTGCTCCAAATCCGGCCAGAGCCCCGCCGCCACCCCCGCGGCCATGGCCGCCCCCAGGGAAATGGCGTGGGTCGGAAAGGGGTGAATGATCATCGGCTTACCGATGACGTCGCAGATGATCCGCCGCCAAAAATCACTGCGGATTCCGCCCCCCAAAAGGACCAGGGAATCAACGGGCCGGCCCATATCCCCGTAAATATCAACTATCTCTTTAAGCCCAAAGGCGATTCCCTCATACACCGACCGGAGCAGGGTCTTGGAATTTGAGGAAAGGGAGAGGCCGATAAACATCCCCCGGGCGGCCGCGTCCCAGTGGGGGGTCCGTTCCCCCATCAGATAGGGGAGGAAGATCACCCCCTCCGATCCCGGGGGAACCGCCTCCAATTCCCTCTCGATCTGCCGGTAATCCGGGGAATCCCCGGAGCCGAAATCCCGGAGTATACCCATGGCCCAGTCAACGGCGATCCCGGCGCTTTGCAGGGTTCCGCAGACATTACAGGATCGGCCGTCCAGATCAAAAAAATTCTGTATCCGCCGCTTGGGGTCCAGCACCGGCGAGGGGGACAGCCGGGACACCCAGGCGCTGGACCCCAGGGAGATATAGGCCTCCCCGCCGCCGGTAATGCCGCTGCCCCGGGTGGCGCAGGAGGCGTCCCCGCCCCCCAGGGAAACGGGAATCCCCTGGGGCAAACCCAGGATCGCCGCGGCCTCTTTCGTAAGGACCCCCCCCCGCTCAATGCTGCTCCCCACCGCGGGGAACCGCTCCCGGGGCAGGCCCAGGGCGTCGATAATATCCCAGGACCAGTCCCGTTTTTCCAGGTTGAAAGCCCCGGTAAGGGATGCGTCGGAAAAATCAGTATATCCCAGAACCCCGGTGAGTTTAAACCGGAGGTAGTCCTTGGCGTTAAGAAACCAGGCGGTCCGGTTAAAGGCATCCCCCTGTTCGTCCCTGAGCCAGAGGATCTTGGGCAGGGAGAGGTGTTCGTCGGTACGGTTCGCCGTTTCCCGGTAAAGGTAATCCTCCCCCAAAAGCCTGCGGATCCGCGCGCTCTGAAGCCCGCTTCGGGAATCGGCGTGGATCAGTTCCGGGTGGGTAGGATTCCCCCGGGCGTCCACGGGGAGGCAGCCGTTCATGTGGCCGGTAAGCCCCAGGGCAATGATTTCCCTGGAAGCCGCCCCGGGCTGGGCAAAAAGCTCCCGGGTACCTTTGACCGCGGCGGCCCAAAACTGCTCCGGGTCCTGTTCCGCCCAGCCGGGCCGGGGGAATTCGGTCCGGTAGGGCGCCGACACGGAACCCGCCGGAAGGCCGTCAGGATCAAATACCGCGGATTTTACGCTGGTCGTCCCTATGTCGTAAACAAGGATCCCCTGGCTCATCCCTTTACCGCGCCCGCCACCAATCCTTTAACCAGCGCCTTTTGGGTCATCCAGCCGAGGATAATTGCGGGAAGTACCGAGATCGTTGACGATGCCGAGAGCTGGGCCACAAACATCCCCTGCTGCTCCCGGAACCGGGCCATGTATACCGGCAAGGTCGCGGTGGGATTCCCGGTAAGGTTAAAGCCCAGAAAAAATTCATTCCAGATAAAAACTGCCACCAGGAGGACCGCGGAGATAATCCCGGTCCGCGCCAGGGGTATGGCGATCCGGGTCATGCGCTGGAATTTGGTACACCCGTCAATTTCGGCGGCCTCGAATATCTCCTTGGGGAGGTCCGAGAAAAACGAATGAACCATCCACACCACAATGGGAATATGGAACCCCACATAGGCCGCGAGGAGCCCGTAGGGGGTATTGATCAGCCGGAACTGCTGGTACCAGGTAAAGAGGGGGATCAGCACCGCCACCGGGGGGAGGAGAATCGTGGTAATAAACCACAGATAAATTTTACCCGACGAATCCCGTTTTTTAAGGCGCCCGAAAACAAGAGCAAACGCCGCGGGGATCCCGAAAAGCATACTGAAAAAGGTGCCGAAAAAGACCTGAAACAGGGAATTCCGCAGGTATTGGTGCATGGTGGGATCGCTCAACACCTTTTGAAAGGTAACCAGGGTCGGTTTAAAAAAGATCGCCGGCATCACCGCCTGCTGTTCTGTTTTAAACCCGGAAAGAAACATATAGAGGATGGGAAAAAAATACAGGATGGCTATGGCATATATCACAATCGCCAACAGGAATTTTTTTACGAAATTACGGATCCGTATGGTCCGCTGAACGCTTTCGATAGTTTTAGAACTCATAGTCCGGCCTCCGGCTTATAGATATTTCGCGTTGCGCCGTTCAATCGAGCGGTACAGCAAATTAACCAAAAGCAGGGTAAGGAAAACGGTCATGACCGCCAAAGCTCCGGCCCTTCCCACGTTATTGGCGCTGAAAATCTGCATATAGACATAATAGGGGAGGGTGTAGGATCGGGTTCCCGGTCCCCCGGCGGTGGTAGTTAAAATAAGGCCGAACTCCTTGATTACAAACACCAAACCCAGCATAATCGCCACCCGCAGGTGGTTCATAATGAGGGGCAGCTTGATCCTGAATATCCCCTGAATCCAATTAACCCCGTCAATCCGGGTACAATCCAACAGGTCCTGATCCAGGCCCTGCAATCCCGCAAGTAAAACCAGGACAAAAAACGGCATCCACTGCCAGGTGAACAGGGCGGTAATAGTGATAATGGGATGATAGCTGATCATATCCACCGGGGTAAAGCCCAGGGCCTTGGCGATTACCCCATACCAGCCAAAGGTGGTATTAAAAATAGTGGTTTTCCAGATAACCCCGCTCGCGGTGGACATCACAAAAAAAGGCCCCAAAATAAGGGTCCGGGCGATGTTAATCCCCGGAACATCATGATCGAACAGGAGGGCAAGGAGAAAGCCCAAAAAAGAACACAACAGCAGGGTAA
>JAITBE010000272.1 GCA_031283755.1 Spirochaetaceae bacterium | reverse complement strand
CCCGTTCGTGGTTCTATATGTCCCCACGGTGAAGTCGCCGTTGGAGACGACATAAAGCTTCTCCTTTACAATGTTTCCATTGCTATCCTCGTAAAACTCACCAGGAGTCAATACGGCAGGTGGTGGAGAACCAACATACTCATGGTACGAGGAGCTACCGCTATACAGTTTAAAGGCCCCATTGGTCTGCCTTATTTTTGTGTTTGTAATCCCACCCTCAAGCCCTTGAAGGGCAAAGGCGATGTAATCCAGCCTTGCCGATTCAACCGGATCGAAGCCGCCGGGGGCAAAGTCCGCTTGTTGTGCTGTAGGAATTCCTATTTCAACACCGGTACCTGTCGAGCCCAAGGTAACCGTAATGTTTCCTGACACAATCCCTTGTACCGCAGAAGCAGTCAAACCTGTAGGATTCAAAGGAGACGACGTATTCACATCAAAACTCCCGACAGGAAGAGCCTGGGTGCGTTCCGGGCTGGAACCACTGGGAGGACCACTGGGACTGCTGGGAGGAGGAGGCGTGTAGGGAGATTCACCATTGGTACTGGTCGTACCGTTATCGCATCCCATAAGCGCCAAACTCATTACCAGGAACATACCCATTATTCCCCGTATCCATAGTATCTTTTTCATCATTACCTCCACTTGCTTTTTTTCGCGGGTTTTTCCGCAGTTATTGGCGTATACTTTTGTATACATTTGAAAAAATCCTGAAAACAAGATAATTTCGGCAAGAATATATCAATAATAATACAATGCTATATCAAATTTGTCAATAACAATTCTAATTTTATATCAATAATAATATAAGGATGTATTTAGAACGACTTGTTATCAACAATATTAAGCGCATACGCAAGGAACGGGGGATTTCTCAGGAAAAATTGGCTGAAGCCTGTAATACGGCAACCAGTTATATTGGCCTAATGGAAATTTATAAAAATGTACCCAAACTTTCCACCATTGAACGAATCGCCGCCGCGCTTGATGTTGATCCCCTGGTATTTTTTCAAGATGTCAATAAAATTTCTCAGGAACAAGAATTTGAAATACAGAACAAAAAGAGAAAAATTTTATTACTTTTTGAAAAAGAAATAGATAATATCTTACACAACCGGTAACATTCAGCCGGCCGGTCTTGTGGATATAGAGCGATTCTCAGTTTCAATAAAGGACAGGGAGAATGAACCGCAAACCCCACGAACAAAAGCATAAAATTCAAATGAATTCTCCATAGCGCCGCCGGCTCAAGGCCATCGCGGGGTAACATCCCCCGTCCCCAGCATCTTCCCCCTCCCCAGCGGGTTTTGTATACTAAGAAAGGCGGGTATGAAAACAAAAGGGCCCTCTGAAAATACCGTTTCTCTCAAGGCCGTTGCCCATGGCGCCCCCCTGGAACCGGGGGTATACATTATGCGGGACGGGGAGAACCGGATCATCTATGTGGGAAAGGCCCGGATCCTCCGGAACCGGCTCGCTTCTTACTTTTCCGGTGAAAAGGACATCAAAACCGCGACCCTCATCGCCCATGCCCGAAGCATAGAAACGATCATCACCGCCAACGAATACGAGGCCCTGCTCCTGGAAAATACCCTGGTCAAGCAGCATAGCCCCAAGTACAACATCAACCTCAAGGACGGCAAAACCTATCCGGTGATCCGGATCACCGCCGAAGATTTCCCCCGGATTTTCAGGACCCGCCATATTTTGGAGGACGGCTCCCGTTATTTCGGGCCCTTTCCCAATGTAAGCGCCGTGGATACCATGCTGGAACTTATCGACAAACTTTTTCCCCTGCGTAAATGCGGTTCCTCCCGGAACAGCAGGCACGGCCCCTTCCGCAAGCGGACTGCCCCCTGTATGTATTACCACATCGGCCGGTGTGAGGCCCCGTGCTGCGGCAGGATCGATATCGAAACCTACGGCCGTCATGTGGAACGGGCCCGGAAACTCCTCGCCGGGGAAACCGAATCGCTCATCATGGAACTTACCGAGGCCATGCACCGGGCCGCGGGGGAGCAGCGTTTTGAACGGGCGGTCCAACTGAGGGACGCCGTTACCGCCATTGGGGAGCTGTCGGCGGAGAATTCCGTGGTGGACTTTGACGGCGAAGGCCGGGATTATATCGCCTGGGCCGCCGAGGGGGTTTTTACCACCTTTACGGTCTTCTCCATGCGGGGGGGGAAGATGACCGGCCGGGACCTGTTCCGGACCCGTTCCGCCGCGGAGGAGGAGGAATCCCTGGAGACCTTTATCGCCGCCTACTATGTCCCGGATCGGCCCCCGCCGCCCCGGATCTACCTGGCCGGGGGCCGGGATTTTTCCGGCCTTGAACGCTGGTTTGCGGGGCAGTTCGGCCATGCCCCGGAACTGTGCTGCCCCGGGGAAGACAGCCCCGGGGAGGAACGCCGCCACCGGGCTATCCTGGCCATGGCCCGGCAAAACGCCCTGGAAGACCTCCGGCAGCGGCTCAAGGAACGGGGAGCGGGGCCCGCCCTGGACGAGCTTGTGCAGGCCCTGGGGCTCAAGACCCGGCCTGAACGGATCGAGGGTTTTGACATCGCCCAGTTGGACGGCAAACACCCGGTGGCGTCCCTGATCTCCTTTAAAAACGGGGTTCCGGACCGGAAAAACTACCGGTACTTCAAGCTCCGCACCGTGGTGGGGGTGGTGGACGATTTTGCCGCCATGCGGGAAGCGGTCCGCCGCCGGTACAGCCGGCTTATTCGGGAGGGGAAGGAGCTTCCCGACCTGGTCCTTATCGACGGCGGTATCGGCCAGGTAAACGCCGCCAGGGGGGTTTTTGACGAATTGGGCATGGACAGCGACGTGGTGGGCCTGGCCAAGCGGGACGAGGAACTATGGCTCCCCCATGCCCGGGAACCGGTACGGCTTTCAAAACGCTCCGAGGCCCTGAAGGTGCTTCAGTTTGTCCGGGACGAAACCCACCGCTTTGCCACCTCCTTTAACCAGCGGCTCCGGTCCAAGGACCTCTTTTTCCCGGTCTTGGAATCCGTGGAGGGCATAGGCCCCAAACGGGCCGCGGCCATTATGAAGGCCTACCAAAACCTTTCCGCCATAGCCGCCGCCCCCGCGGAAGACCTGGCGGAGCAATGCGGGATCAACGCGGCCGCGGCCAAGGCGGTCAGGGCGGCGGCGAAGCTGGCCCTGGAGGACCAGGAAGCGGCCCGGAGACGCCTGGCCCGGGGAAAAGGCGCGGGATACGGCGAAACCAGGTCCGCCGATGCCCTGGCCGCGGAAGCCGCCGAGCCGGACTATCCCCCCGCCGGCAATCCGGCAGCGCCTGAGTCTAAACCTGAGCCCTCGCCTTAAAAATTATCGTTTTTCAGAAACCTTTTCTTTTTCCTTTACGATCTTTGCCTCCAGTTTATCGATAAGCTTATCGATGGCCGGATTAAGATCGAAGTCATTTTCTTTCAAATGAACAGAAACGCCCCAGCGGAAGTTAACCGTAGCCTCAGCGGCAAAGTCCTTGTCCTTGGTAAAGGTAAATTTAAGGTCGATGATCATTTTTTCCGTATTATGAATTCGACCTACTTTTCGCGCCAGATATTCTCTGGTATCCTCCCGCAAGGTAAAATGGACAGCCTTGACATCAAAATTCATACTAACCTCCTAACAAAGTATATTGGACTGCTTCAATCCGGTGGTCCGGCATGGCATATTGAAACAGCCGCTGTTACCGGTTCATCGGCCATAGGATGAACCCAAATCCAGCTCACTACGGTACTTTGATACGGTACGCCGGGCAATAGAGATTCCCCGTTTGGACAGAAGCTCCGCTATTTCTTGATCCGAAAAATGCCGGGCCTCCGTGGTTATCAGTTCTTTGATGGTCTCTTTTACCCCCTCTTTTGAATACCGGGAACCCCCGGAACCGGAACCGCTTATGGAATTGGTAAAAAAATAACGGAGTTCAAAGATACCCCATTCGGTTTGCAGGTACTTGCCGTTGGCGGTACGGGAAACCGTGGTTTCGTGGATCGCCAGTTCCTGGGCTATATCCCGCAGGGTAAGGGGGATGATATGTTTGGGGCCGTAGGTAAAAAAGGCCCGTTGAAATTCCACAATGGCCCGGGTTACCCGCAGGAGGGTATGGTTCCGCAGGTTTATGGATTGAATGAACCAGCGGGCCTCTTTGATGTTTTCCCGGGCAAAATCCCGGACCTGTTTTTCCCCGTATTTTTTATCGGAAATTTCCATAAAAAAGGGATTTATCCCCAGGACCGGAATTTCCTCGTCATTAAGGACGATAACGAATTCCCCTTCTTTTCTCATAACCTGGATATCGGGAACCACGTAACGGGTATCTCCGCCGGCAAACTGGCGGCCCGGAAACGGGGACAGTTCCCGGATCCGGTCGAAGATATAGCGGATCTCGGCTTCGGTCCGGTCTGTTTTTTTGGCAACCTCCGAAATTTTGCCCTTTTCCAGGAGTTCCAGGTAGTCCAGCACTTCCTCTATCCCTTCGGGGGCGCCGGGCAAAAGGGACGCCTGCACCCGGAGGGATTCAAGATAATCCTTTGTACAGGTTCCGGGGGGGTCCAGGCCTTGGATCAGCTTTAAAACCGGCTGAATCCGCCGGGGATCCTGGTTTTTTAAGAGGAGATCCACCGGTTCCTTATGAAAACCGTCAGTGTTCAAATTTTGGATGAGGAGTTCCCCAATTTGGCGGGAGGTATCGTCAATGGGCTGAAGGCGGAGCTGCCAAAGCAGATGTTCCTGGAGGGTTTCGGACCGGGAAAGGGCGCCTTCGATAAATTTATGCTGTTCTTCGGTGGCTTCATCCCCTCCCCGGCGGACATATCCCGAATCGGAGGTTACTTCAAAATAATCATCCTCCTCCTTCCGGAGGGGGGCGGCGTCCAAAGAGACCGTTGTTTTGTCTTCCAGGATCTCTAACGCGGGGTTCCGGTCAATCTCCTCCTCTATTTTTCCCCGCAGCTCCATAACCGGCATCTCTATCAGTTTGATAGACTGATAGACCTGGGGGTTCATTCTGAGACTTTGGTCCTGGGAGAATACGGCTCGCTGCAGCTGCACGGATAAACACCTCAATAATAAACTATTATTCGATATAAGCGCTTTGTCAAGGAACATTTGCCGAAGCCGGTCCATAAAAATAAAAAAATTAACCCCAGGCCGCGCCGCCACGCGGATCCCCGCAAAAATTTCGTTTGGTTCGGGGTTCATTCTTTCAAGACCGCCGGGGCCTTAACGCCGTACTAATAGGTTCATTAGTCTAAATACATGATAGGCGAAATGTCAGACCAAACATTTCCTAAAAAGCGCCGCATCCATGCGGCCGCTAGTCAAAAATCGAGAACAATACCGTAAATTTTACACCAAACAAGGCATTGACAATACAAAATCAATGATTTATCCTCATTTTGAGTGGTTAGCATGAAGCAATTAAGAGTTTATTTAGAAAATTCGGTTATTGGAGGGTATTAAAGAAGGATATAGTATACTTGAAATAAGAACACCGCTGGAGGTAATATAAAATGGAAAATATAGAAAAAATAATTGACTGTGTAGAATTTAAGAATGAGCTTCATAGAAAATTATATATAAAAAGCGGGGCAAATAATTTTAATGAATATATAAAATATATAAACATAAATTATTCAAATAACAAAAATTCTCCACCAAAAACAAAATTACATCAGCCATCCATGGCGGACGGCTGATGTAGGGCGCTTCGCATAAACAGGACTGTTTACGCTTCGCCGCCGTTGACGGCTCGGCTTTCGCAATGGCTAGGTCATTGCGCTGCGCTCTATTCCCACGCCATTGCTCCGGCACAGTTTGCCGGCCCTGGTCTTTGCCGCGCC
>JAITBE010000065.1 GCA_031283755.1 Spirochaetaceae bacterium | reverse complement strand
GGGGGTCCCTCTATTTGCCCAGCCGACAGGACCCCCGGAAGATCTTTTAGGCGTCTTTTCTTTTTATGTATCCTTTAAACTTTGAATTGCTGGTCCGTACCAGATTTAGGATGGCACGGATAAGCCTGGATTGAACCACACCTTTAATATACCAGGTTGACCAATGCCTGGGAGAAAAAGGGGACAAAGGTAAGCATCAACAGGCAGATAAGCAACAGAAGATAAAACGGCAGGGCCTCCCGGATAAAAGAAACAATTTTGCACTTGGTGATACCGCAGGTAACAAACATGAGGGTCCCCATGGGGGGCGATATGGCGCCGATAGCGTTATTAAAAATAAAGATCATGGCGAACTGGATATCGTTGATGTTAAAGACCCGCGCCACCGGTACCAGGAGGGGAACCAGGACAATCATGCTGGCGTTTCCTTCGATAAACATCCCCACCACCAGAAGAAGCACGTTGATAATCAACAGGAAGACATATTTGTTTGAAACCGAGGTAATAATAAAATTGGTCAGCCGTTGGGGGATCTGCTCCCGGGTAAGGATCCAGGCAAAGGCCGAAGCGGCCCCTACGATCATCATAATTGACGCGGTGGTCGCTATTGTTTCTTTGAGGGCCTTAAAAATATTGCCCAGGGAGAATTCCCGGTAAATAACGGAAAGAACCACCGCATAGATAATCGCCACCGCCCCCGCTTCAGTAGGGGTAAACACCCCCAGCCGGATTCCCCCGATGATAATGATCGGCAGTAGGAGGGGAAAGAGGGCTTCAAGAAATGCCTTTTTTAGGGAGACATATTCGGTCATCTCATTGGTATACCGGCGCCGCAGGGAAATAATTCCCACCAGGATCATTAAGGCTATACAGAGGAGAAGTCCCGGACCAATACCCGCCACAAAAAGCCTCCCGATTGAAACATTCGCGATGGAACCGTAGATAATCATGGCGATCCCCGGGGGGATAAGGGGGGTGATCATGGCGGAGACTGCGGTAACCACCGAGGAAAATTCCCGGGAAAAACCTCTTTTTTCCATTTCCGGAACCAGCATCTTCGCTTCCATGGCCGCGTCGGCCAGGTTAGAACCGGAAAGCCCTCCCATAAGGGTAGAAAGCAAAACATTAACCTGGGCAAGCCCTCCGGGTACCCGCCGCATCAGTACTTCGCAGAACCGCATGATCCGGGTACAATTTGATTCCCGTATCTCCCCATATTTCTAAGCACCTATTTCCTTACTACATATAGACTTATTTCATCTGGCAGCATATACTGAAACCTGGCAATATATTATTTTGTGCTCAATTCTATGCACAATTCGGAGGCCATCGTGGGTATTAAACGGCATCTGTATCGGCGGAATATCGGCAAGGTCCGGGCCTGGTATTATTGGTATGAGGACCCCCTTACCGGCAGGAAAATCAGAAGAAGCTGCGGGGAGGCTAAACGGCCGGTCCTGCTCAAGCGGGACGCCGAGGCGGCAATCGCCGCCCTGGAGGAGAAGGACCGGCAGGACTCGGCGGCAAAGGCCGCTTCCCGGTCGGTTACGGTCAAGGTGCTTGCCGAGACCATGTTCGAAAAAGACAGCCCCTACCTGCGCCTGAAAGAGGAACTGGGGGAAGGCATTATCGAATACACCCGGAAGGAGATCCTGGGCTACCTTAAAAACTGGATCATCCCCCGCTACGGCGCCCTGGGGCCGGAGCGGCTGGACCCGGTTCAGATACAAAACGACCTCCTGGCAACCGACCGGTCCAATTTCTGGCGGAACCGGGTGAACGGGATTATTAACCAAATCTTAGACGAAGCGGTCCGCAATAAAATGATAGCCGTCAAACCGGCGCTGCTCCGCTTCAAACGCCGGAAGGCGGCGAAGGACGTGCTCACCGCGGCGGACATTGCCGCCCTGTTTCCCGATGAAGCGCCGGGGCTCTCAAAAATCTGGGACCGGGACGGCGCGGAGAGCGACGAGGGCTTTATGTTCGGGACGCTGTTCGCGCTTATGCTTTCCACGGGGCTGCGGAGCGGGGAAGCCCGGGCGCTGCATCCGGAGCAGGTGATTGTTTCCCGCCGGGGCGGGATTATCCCGATGATAGCGGAAAGTACCGTGGAGGCGGGGGCGGTGTACGGGCTGGTGATAGACCGGATGATTAACAGCGAAGGGAATCTGGTGAGGCATCTGAAGAAGGGGGACGAGGAAGACCCCCGGCTTCGGGTGGCGGTGATACCGGAGAAGACGGTGGGGTATTTGAAACGGTGGGTGATGATACGGCCGGCGGAACCGGCGGACTTGCTCTTTTTTTCCGTGAGGGGGAAGCGGCTGAGGAGGGAGGGCCTGCAGGACGTGCTGGAACGGGGGCTTGGGAACGCCGGGGTTGCGCTGGAGGGGAGGCGTATTACGCCGCACAGTCTGAGGTTTACCTACAACACCCGGATGAGGCGGCTGGTACCGGGGGAGGCGCTGCGGATGATGATAGGGCATTTATCGGAGGGGATGACGGACTACTACACCCGGATACAGGTGGAGGAGGATTTTCTCTCGCTCCAGGACCATACGGCGGCGATTAACCGGTTCTGGGGATAGGCCGGGGGGGGCGCGGTATAGGGGGTCTATACCGTGTTTAGGGCCCGGGAAGAGTGCCGCCAGATACCGGCAAATGCTCCCAGATACAAATCAAATTATGTAATTAAAAACGGTGTTAATATATTTGTTCATACAAGGAGGTTTATGTGAATGACATCGCAGATTCTGTTAATCGGGCATTAAAGGATTGTCAGAATATTGAAACATCATCGTTCTATAAAGACTATCAGAAATTTTCCCGGGAATATGACTTGCTCATTCAACAGGGGGTTACCCGACGGCGGGAATCACAATTAAGAACCCTTGAACAAGGAGAAATGGCTCCCCTCCTTTTCTATAACACGACAACGCCATAGAGATAATTGTTTTCCTCCGGGGCCTCTGGTCAAGGCCCGTCGCATGAGGGCGCGAGCCCCGCCGCTCAGGGTTTTGCTCCCGGTTTATTATATGGGGATTAAATAAGAATGTTTAACAAAATCTATCATCGCCATGGATGGCATACGAAATGAAAATGTTGTTTTTCCATTATAATTGGATACGGCAAAATCACCTAACTTAATGACATCCATACCGATCAGCATATCACAATTATTGGGAATGCCTTCGAGAACCGGTATTTTAGGAATAGCGACATGGTTCGGCAGATATAAATTTACAAAATAAACGTTGCTGGGTACATCCTTTCCCGATGGCGTATTTATTAAAACTTTTCCAACGGGCTGTAGTTCCAATTTTGCCGCTAGTTCCGGACGAATCACAGAATTGGTGGCGCCTGTATCCCATAGTGCTTTTATTTTTAATTTTACACAGGGATTTATTGCAGATTCTAACTCAACTTCATTATGAAGGACGCGAGAAATACTATTGAATGTCGCCGTAAAACAATAGCCTTGAGTAGAATTTTTTTCGCTCACTACCCTATCCTGTTACAGGGACAATTGTTACATTGCCCTGAAAATGGTTTACTGATTCTTCCTTGTTCCTAAAGCATTCTTGAATAATAAACGTCCCGATCTGCTCGTGCTTAAGGGTTTCTTCCAGAGCCATATCAAACGAATCATACGAACCGATAACTTTTTTATCTTTAATTGCGAGAAATTTATGACCGTATTGTTGGTAAAAATACTCTATGTTTTGGATAAAGTATTCAAAATCCTGATCTTGCATAATCGACCTCCATCTTTAGGCAGACCCC
>JAITBE010000315.1 GCA_031283755.1 Spirochaetaceae bacterium | reverse complement strand
CCTTTAGCATAGACGGAACCTCGGTATTTGACATCAGCAGGCAGCCCATACCTCCCGCCGGAGATACCGTACCAATTACGATAAACGGGACCATCGACATTGCGGACAATGGTGAGTTTGTCGGTCCGGGCTTCACCGCAGTACAGGCCAACCCCGAGAATCTGTTCAAGACCATTGCCCTGGGGGATAAGGGTAAGGTGGTGCTGAACTACGGCGCCCAGTTCCTCTTTGCCCCCGGTTCCACCCCCACTAATTTCGTGGGAGATAATGGTAGCGGCGCTACCTACGAATGGGACACTAGTGATGAGGGTGCACAAATCGAAATAAACAAAGACGGCCTGATTATTCGGGACATCGACGATATTGACCCTGCCAATCCGGTAGTGGTGAGCGTCGCGGGACCGGGCGCCGGCATATTAAAAACCCAGAGCCTGACCCTGGAAAGGGGAACGATCCTCCAGATTGAAGATTTGCAAGGGATCTTCCTTTTTGGTGATACGGCAGCCAATGACGGCGGCGCGAAACTCTTTGGTCCGGGCCAGCTGGTCGTGGGAACCGGATCCATCACCCCGTTCGTCGGTCAAACCATTATCGTCGGTGGCACCTACGGCTGGCAGGCAATTGGGAATGACGTTGCCATCTTCGCTCTTGGCGGTGTAGCAGTTTCACCAAACCTGCAGGCCTTCACCCTCCCCAGTCCTACTCCGCCCCCCTCCCTGGAGACAACCTTCAAGGCCCTGGGATTGGGCGCTACCATCACCGTGGGGACCGATAACCTGGTTATTGGGAACGATGTCGTGATTGCCCTTAGCGGCAGTATTGCACGGAAGGCCGGCGAGATCATCCTTCCGGACGGTGGAACTATTACTCTTGGCGATGACGGCAGTAAGATCCTTACCGGCATCGACAATGCGGGTCATCCCTCTGCCGCGGCCTTGGCTGATAACAATGCTTCCGCAGTAACCACGGCCCTTGACGAGATCGGTATCCTCGGCCTGGCAGGTGATACCTCTGGTTATGTCAAGGCATTCACAACCGCCACGCCTGTGATAACTCCGAGTATTTCGCTCCCGGTCGGGCAGTTGGTTTCTTTGGCAGGTACTGCAGGACAAACGGCTGTAATTACCAACAATGATGGGAGTAACTCCGTAAGCATAAGCTCAGAGACCCCAACGGTGGCGGTGCCCTAAGGTTCTTGTCCCCCGCCGCGCCCTCCTGGACCCGGCGCGGGGTTTTAACTCCTGTCCGGGTAGGGACCAAGGCCCTACCCGGTTTATCATCTGCGGCAGTTTCAACCCTTGGGAACTTCATGGGAAGCCCCGGAGTATACGCCTGTGGGCCTCAACCCTCCTCTGCTCGCGGTCATTCTTCTTCCGTTTGTGGTGTGATTATTTATCTTTCCAATCCAGGTATCAGTTTAGGGCCTCCCGCCGTTGTTGTATGGTCCGGGCGGCCTCCCCGGGGCTGCGTTTCCCTTCAAACATGGCCTTGAGTTCTTCCCGCAGGATGGTTTCCAGCTCCTTGAGCCCGGGGATTCCCACAAACCGATCCGCCGCGGCCGCCGCCGTATACATATCATAGGCCTTGGCATACAAGAAATTTTCCCCCGCGGAAACCGTTGTTTCGTTGGTTTCATCTCCGTTGCCCGGTACGGCATGGGCCATGGCGGCGAGGAAAGAGCGGCGTCCGGTGAGGAAGGACAAAAAAGCCCAGGCTTCATCCTTGTGGCGGCTTTCCCGGCTGATACCGGCATACCAAGTGGTCAGGCCAAAAACAGGCCGGTCCAGGTACTTATCGGCGGAAGGAATGGTGGAGATGCCGAAACTAAGCGCCGGGTTCCCCTCCATAATGCGGTTTATCTCCGGGACGGAACCTACCATCATGGCGGCGCGGCCCTCCGTAAATTCACGCCGCTTCTCCTCCTCAGGTTTCGTAAAGGGTGAAGGGGAGAGAAGGCCCTCCTGGTAGAGCTGGTTCAAAAAATCCAGGGTCTCAATTACCGCCGGATGGGTAAAATTCAGGGCGGTTTCCGGGGTAAATTCCACCCCGGAGGCCCAAATCCAGGAAAAAATATCCCGGTAAAGGCCCTGGGGGTTTTCCGGGCTTAAGGCCAGGGTCATCCCGTAGACCCGGGGGGGATCGGTAAGGGCCTTGGCATAGGAGAGAAATTCCCCCCGGGTTTTTGGGGGCCGGTCAAATCCCGCGGCTTCCAGTAAGGCGCTGTTATAAAAAAGGGGGGCCATAAAGGAGACGAGGGGAACCGCCCAATTTTCATATTCCCCCTGCTTTTCATCGGGGAAAACCTGAGCTTTTTCAAGCTCCGCCCCTCCCTTTTTATAGGGTTCCAGGGGCTCCAGCATTTCCAGCCGGACAAGCTCATAGAGCCAATGGGAGTCCAGGCCCAGAATATCCGGCGGCGGGGCCTCATCCGCCGGGTTGAGGAGTTCTCCGGCCATTACCTCGTAGGGCCTATGGGTCAGTAGGACGGTAATGCCGGGGTTGAGGGCCTCATATTCCCTGATAATAGACTCCAGGGCGTCTTTTTCCAACTCATCCTGCCACCATTGGGCAAATACCAGGGTGGTATTCTCTGAAGCTCCGCCTTGATTCGGCAAAAAATTAACCACTAAAAAAAATACCGCCCCTAATACCACCAGCGCGAGACAAAACAAAAACCAATCCAATTTTTTTGTATCCATAACCTCCCCGCTCGACTTTTACTGATTTTTACGGTATACCGTTTTTATGCTCGGCTTCCTAAAAAAAATATTCTCCTTCCATCGCCTCCGGCAGGAAAGGCCGGATGCGGATACGCTTATTGAAGAAAGATGGGATGCCGATTTTTCGAAGCCCCTCCAGGCCCGTTTTGATATTAAATCAGAAAATTCCCATGATGCCTATATTCAAAACAAGTCCCTGGTGTTGGGCTTAAAAAAAAACAACTGTATTGCCTGGATAATGGATCCCCTGTACCGTTACGGGGACCTGGTCCTTGATGCCCGGATAACCCTGGAACCCTTGGGGGGATACGCCGCGGCGGGGCTGATGTTCCGGGTCATAGATGAGGGGACTTTTTATTCGGCGTTGTTCTCCAGCAAGGGGTATTTCCGCGTGGACGTGGTTCGGAACAACGCCCCCCAGACCCTTGCGGGCTGGACCGAGCTGCCCCCGGACCCCCAGGGAACGCCCGTGGAAGGCAGCCGGACCGCAGCCCTGACCGTTATCGCCTACGGGGATCATTTGCAGCTGTTGATCAACGGCTGCTGGGCCGCGGAACTCCGGGACGCCGCTATCCCGGCGGGCAGGATCTGCTTTTGCCTGGCCTCCTACGAGGCGCCTTTGCCCCAGGAAAGTCCCCCCTATTCGGCCCGGGCTTCCCTGGAATCCCTTTCCATAGAATCCCGAATTGAGGAAGTAAACGCCCGGTACGAAACCTGGGCCGATAACCCCGGCATCGATCCCCATAGCCGTTTTCGGCTGGCCGAAACCTTTACCGCCATGGGCCAGCTCAGGGCGGCCCTGGCGCAGATAGAAAAAGCCTGGGAGTCTCCGGAGGTCAAAAGGGAACCGCGGGAACTCCTGCTGGCAGGCCGTTTGGCCCTGGCCCTGGAACTTACCGGCGAGGCCGAGGGTTACATCAACGCCTGTCTTGAAGCCGGTCCGGATACTCCCCCGGGCAGGGAAGGGGCCGTAGAAAAGGCCAAACTCCTCTACATGACGGAGAGATTTGAGGAACTCCGGCGGTACGGGGAAGAAGCGGTAAAGATGCTGCCCCGGAACGGGGAACTTTGGACCTTCCTGGGCCACGCCGCTTTGCATATGGCCCGCTACGAGGAGGCCGCCCGGTATTACGACTTGTCCTTTGAATCAGACAGTGAAAACGGGCTTCCGGCTAAAAACGCCGCCAACGCCTATGAACTCGCGGGCCGTCAGGCGGAGGCCCTGGACCGTTACCTTAGGGCGGGGCGGGTGTTTCTCTCCCAGGGCAACTATGAGGATCTGGGCGCCCTGATCCCCAGGCTCCTCTCCCTGGGTAAGGAGAATTGGGAGGCCCGGGCCCTGGCCGGAAAATGGGCCTTTGGGATTGAGGATTGGGCCATGGCGGCCAAGGAATTTTCCCGGGCGGAAAGGCTGCGGAAAAAAACCCCTGGTCCCCTCCCCCCGGAGGATCCGGCCCTGGTTTTTCTCCGGGGCCTCCTGCTTTTGCAAGAGGGGAAACGGGCAAAGGCCCTGCCCCTGCTGGAAAAAGCCGCCGCCCTGGAACCGGACTATGCCCTATTCCGGTTCCGCCTGGCCGAGACCCGGTTCCTTCTCCGGGGGGACCCCCGGGACCCGAAATTCCTCGCGGACCTGGAGGCAGCCCTGGCCCTGGCCCCGGAGGACGGCTGGGTGAGGAATCTGGCCGCCCAGGCAGCCCTCAGCCGGGGCGGCCTGGATGAGGCTGCGGAACATCTGGAAAAGGCCGCCCAATCCCTGGGAGAAGTACCGGCCATCCGGGTAAACAGGGGGGTAATGTATTATCTGCGGGGCTCCCTGGATAAGGCCCTGGAGGTTCTGTCCGCGGAGGGGGACGAAGACCCCGAAGGGGTAATGGCCAACTGCGGGGGAAACCTCCTGGTCCGCGCCGGCCGTTACGAGGAGGCGGACAGGTATTACCGGAAGGCCCTTTCCCTCAACCCCGATAATATTGAGTACCTCTGCAACCGGGCCGCCGGCCTTATCGAACTGGGAGCCTACGGCGAGGCCGATACCATCCTGACCCGGGTCCCGGTTCCCACGCCGGCGGTGTTGGATCTGATCGCCTTTGTGGCGGCAAAAAAAGGGGAATATCCCCGGGCCGAAGCCGCCTCCCAGGCGGCCCTGGCATTAGATTCCCATTATGTCCCGTCCCTGCTTTCCCTGGGGTGGATCTACCGTATCCAAAGCCGCTGGGATGATCTGCGGGGGATAATTTCTTTGCTGGACAGGGAAGTTTTGAACGAGGAATATTCCGCCCGGCGGGATGATCTTGTCCGGCGGCTTGAAGAGGGGGTATCGCGGCTCATCACCTGCGCCACCTGCGGCCGAAGCTGGCGGGTTCTCCGTTCGCCGGACCCGGCTCCGCCCATACGGCTTTTTGCGATGCCCCCGGACGAACTCCCCGCGGGAACCTGCCCCCAATGCGGCGGCACTTATTGTATAGGATGCGGCAAGGAACATCTGGATGGGGACAACCGCTTTGTCTGCCCCCAATGCGGAAAAACCCTCAAACTAATCGACGAGGGGTTAAAACGGCTTATTTACGACTGGGCCGCCGGGGCTATTCCCCAGGGGAAAGACGAAAAAACCCAAGACGAGGAGGCTTAGCACCTTGTAAACCCCATGGCCGGATGCGCCCCTAAGAATAGCCATATCCTGAGATTTAGCTTGGGGTACACTTTTTCAGTGGCGGTAAATTTTCCGGAACAAGCTCCGGGGTATGGACCAGGCCTTCCAATCAACCTTAGGACAGGGCTCCTCCCTTATCCCCCGTATATAACGAGCCGGTCTCCGCCCTGCTGTCTGGCTTCGCTGCACGCCTGATCCACCTTTTGCAGCACATCCTTGGGTTCGGTATAGGCATCGGTCAAAGCCAAAAGGCCCATGCTCAAAGAAATATGATAATCAATACCGCCGCAGGTGAACCGGAAATCACCAATCGCTTTCCGGAGCCGTTCGGCCACCCCTACCGCCTCTTCAACAGTACAATCCCGCAAAATTAAAGCGAATATATCATCCCGAAACCGGGCGGATATATCCCTCCGCTGTATATGGGACCGGATAATATCGGCAACTTCCCGCAACAGTTCATCCCCCGCCACCACTTTGTTGCCCTGGCAGATCTGTGGATAGGGATCGATATCAAACCCTAAAAGAACATGGGAACCGGCATTTCTTTGCAGATCGTCCAGAATTTCCTGAAGTTTTGGGATAAAACTGTCCCGGTTCAAGAGGCCGGTTAACGAATCGTGGCTGGCCTGAAAATCAACAATGGCGGACAGCTTTTTCATTTCGCTGGTATCCCGAAAAACTATCACGTATTCGGGGAGCTGATTATTATCGGCGGATTGAATTTTGGTAATTGAGCCCTCCACAATAAAGGTCTCTCCGGTATGGCTTTTTAAAATCACATTCCTAAAATATTGGGGAGTTTCATCCTTGGGCAGTCCGCCGGGTACCAGGGGAAACAGATTCTGGGATTCGATAAGGTTGATGATCCGCGGTACGGCCTTCCCTTCCGCCTCCTCACTTGTCAAACCGCTCATCCGCTCCGCGGCGCGGTTTATAAACATGATCAATAATTTTTGATCGATAGCAACTATTCCGTCATTTACGTTATTTAAAATAGCAGAAAAAAACCTCTCCTGGTGAAATATATCTTTTCCCATCTCGTCTTTCTCTATTTATGCAAAAAGCTCCCTCGGTATAAAAAAATCCTTTTTAATTATAAAATTTATTTTTCCTTTTGTCAAGAGGGCGATGAGGTTGGTGATGAGGTATCGGGCAGGGCAACGTCATTTACTTTTCAAAGGCTGGAATTTACCAAAACATTGAAGAATTTTTAACCCCGACGGCGCACAAAGGCGCAGAAGGAAGGAATAATTCGTTGCTTCATGCATCCTTTGTGTCCTTTGTGTCCTTCGTGGTTAGTTTTTCTTGGAAATTCCGGTGAATTCAAGGAAATTTTGACGATCAAAAAGTAAATGCTTTTGCCCTGGGAGACCGCTTACATGGTCAATTCAGAAAGCATAAAGGATATATGAAGCAACGCAATAAAAAATTAAGGATTCATTCCTCATTGGTGTATTGCAGCCGGTACAGCCCCGCGTAGAGGCCGTTTTTATCGATAAGGTCCTGGTGTTTTCCCTCCTCCACCAGGGCGCCCCCGGAGAGGACCAGGATCCGGTCCGCGTGCCGGATGGTGGAAAGCCGGTGGGCGATGACCAGGGAGGTCCGGCCCGCCAGCACCCG
>JAITBE010000305.1 GCA_031283755.1 Spirochaetaceae bacterium | reverse complement strand
ATCCGCCCCCGCCCGGGTGAAGGGGGGATCTATCCGGGGAGGAGGGGTTTCGGCTCCTTCGGTATACCAGGGGGGATCAAAGCGGATAAAGGCCGTGTTCCCGGGCAGGAGGGGCCGTAAAGAGCGGGCCAGTTCCCGGAGGGCCCCGTTTCGGGCCTGGTCATCGGCGGGGAAGGCTGCGGGTAGTTCCGGCCCCCAGGGGACGTAAGCAAAGGAGAGAGCCGGCGCCAGGGGCCGCCAGAGGACCAGGAGGGACAGAGCTCCCGCCCCGGCCCAATCCGCCAGGAATCCCCGGGCGGTCCAGCCGAACCGGGCTTTAAAATCCCCCCAAAAGTCTGACTGGAGGAAAGAGCCCGCATTACCGCAGCGGGACAATTCCACAGGACTGATGCCGCGAAGATACCGTATGGGGACAGAGCTTGGATCAGTAGGGGCCGATTGGGGACAGAGCTCATGATTAGTGTGAGTGGGGACAGAACCTTGGCTGGAAGCTGGCGCCGGGTGGGAACAGAGCTCATGATTAGCGTGAGTGGGGACAGAGCCTTGGCTGGAAACTGGCGCCGGGTGGGGACAGAGCTTGGATCGGAAGCTCGGATCGGGGATAGATTGACCTTTGGCAATCATTAATGAACCTCACCGACGCCGATTACCTTAGTACTGATGGGATTTCCCTGAAGGGTGAGAGCTCTGTCCCCAACGGTTACTACCTGATTTACTACTTTAACGGGAATAGAGAAAAAGGTATCGATATCTATCTCGGCGGGAGGCGTTCCCACAGGCAATCCCTGAATCTGTACCCGGGTACCGGTGGGGGTATCCCCCGCGTCAAGGACCTCTACCCGTTCATTGCCTTCCGCATCCTTATCGGAAGCGGCCAGGAGCATACCCCGGCTTTCCACTCCCCGGAGTTTTGCGGCCTTGAGGTTGTAGGCGAGGATGATATGTTTACCTAAAAGTTCCTCTTCCCTATAAAAAGGGACAAGACCGGAAACTATAATCCGTTCTTCTCCGGCGATTTCCAGGGTTTCGATATAAAGCTTGTCCGCCTTGGGATGCCTTTCGATTTTTACGATCCGGGCGACCCGGAAGTCCAGGGTTTGGGCAAAACGTTCCGGAACCGGAAGGAGTTTTCCCTGGGGTATATCCCCTGACACCCCTGCGGCATCCCCTGGTTTAACAGCTTCTCTATCCGCTCGATCCTTCTGACTGCCGGAATAACGTTCCCGCAGGTCCTGTACCAGGTCATCCTCTAAACGGGGAAAAAGGACCTCGGTTTTTTCTACTTTGAGAAGACCGCCTTCCTGACCGATATCCTCCCAGGAAAGGTTTTTTTCCATAGCAGAACCCTGAGGCCCAATGGTAAGACCAAAAAAGGAGGCGATCTTTTCGGCGGCAGTGGGAATATAGGGATGGATCATCACCGCAATATCCCTGACCACATAGCAAAGGTCCCGGATAAGGGCCTGTGCAGCCGGGGGATCCTCATTCCGTTTCTTCCAGGGTTCACCGTCCTGGAAAGTCTTATTGGCAAAGGACGATAACTCAAAGACAGTCCTAAAGGCATCCCGGAGTTCCGCCCGTTCCAGCTTTTCGGTAATATCGGTTTGGAAATTCCGCACCCGGTCCCAAAAAGCCGGATTTCCGGTTCCACCGGGGATCATCCCGTCATAATATCGGGTTACAAAAGAAAGGGTCCGGTTCACAAGATTCCCCAGATTACCGATCAACTCGCCGTTTACTTTCTCCTGAAAATCCTTCCAGGTAAAAAGGGCATCCGCCTTCTCCGGACGGTTATAGAATATATAAAAACGCCAAATATCCGCACCTATACCGGTGTCCATGACATCGGTACCGAAAACTCCCATTCCCTTGGATTTGGAAAATTTTCCCCCTTCATAATTTAAATATTCGGTACTGGACATGTGGTGCAGCATGGTCCAGTTTTCCCCGGTTCCCAGAAGACTTGAGGGGAAAATAACCGTATGGAAGGGGATATTGTCCTTGCCGATGAACTGAAACAGTTCCACCTGCCCGGGATTTTTCCACCAATCATCAACAAAACGGCGCCAATCCCCGGTAGTCTCCGCCCCGTAATTCCCGGTAATAGAAATATACCCGATACAGGCGTCGAACCAAACATAAAAAACCTTATTTTCATACCCCGCCTTGGGAACCGGGATGCCCCATTTCAGATCCCGGGTGATGGCCCGTTCCCGAAGGCCGTTGCGGATCCATGAATGGGTCATCCGCAAAGCGTTATTTGCCCAAAAACCCTTTACCGAAGCATCCTTAAGCCATTCCTCAAGGCGATCCTTAAGCTGGGGAAGATCGATATAGAGATGCTTGGTTGATTTGAGGACCGGTTCGGAACCACAGCTTGAACACCGGGGAGACTTTAATTCCGTAGGGTCCAGGAGTTTACCACAGACCTCACACTGATCCCCCCGGGCGTCCGGGGATCCGCAGTGGGGACACGTACCTCGGACATAACGATCCGCTAAAAACCTATCACAATGGTCACAGTGAAGCTGTTCTATAGTACGCTCCGCAATAAAACCATGGGCATCCAATTTTTTGAAAATGTCCTGCACAATTTCGGTCTGAATCGGCGTTGTGGTCCGGCCGAATTTATCAAAGTTGATATTGAACCAACGGTAAATATCCGCATGGATGGTATAATAGCGGTCACATAATTCCCGGGGAGTCACCCCTTCTTCGGCGGCCCTGGTTTCCGTGGCGGTACCGTATTCGTCGGTTCCACATATGTAAAGAGTATCGTAACCTCGGAGCCGGCAAAATCGGGCAAAGGCATCGGCAGACAGGACCTGAATAAGGTTCCCTAAATGAGGTACATTATTTACATAGGGTAGCGCGGAGGTTATTAATCTTCGTTTCATATTTTATTACTATAAAAAGGCGATACCACTTAGTCAAGGTAAGAAAAAGGACCGGGTTTGGCCTTTTCCCGGAGCATTTCTGTGTAATACCGAGGTTCGATCCGGTCTTTTTTGATACCGATTTTGTGGAGCAGCGCCAAAAGACGGAGCCTGGCGGCTGTTACGGCTTCGTTTGTATCATCATCGGTGATGATTTCCAGCTCTACAAACCAGCCGAGGCCCTCTACCTCGGTTAGTTCCACGGTGATGCCTTCGCAGATCCAGGCCCAGCCTTTTTTGTTTTTTTCTATACCCTTCTCAAGTCCCAGCCGGCGGAGTAATTCTTCAAAGGCGGCGCCATCGGATACTGAAAATTCCCGTTCATCATTTATTTCCATACCTTCCCGAACCTCCTTGACCTTATAGGTTACCCACAAAGTATGAGAAATACTTCCGGAATGGCCGGTTCTGGTTTCCTTTCGGATCCGTACCCCCGAAAGGGGGACAGAGCTGCCCGCACCGGTAAAAAACCAATAGGAATCCGCTTTTTCAAAGGACGCGTCAAATCCGGCAAAGGAAAAAAGTCGATCCCGCAGACCATCGGGATCATCTGCCCAGGCTTTTAATTCTATTTCAAT
The DNA here is from genome assembly GCA_031283755.1 of Spirochaetaceae bacterium. GTDB lineage: Bacteria > Spirochaetota > Spirochaetia > Treponematales > Breznakiellaceae > JAIRMO01. The sequence continues at coordinate 1,658 of JAITBE010000305.1, read as the reverse complement.
GGACATACATACTCCCTAACGTAAATTATCTGAGCAGAATCATGTTGAAATGATGTGCAAATGCCGCAATAAAGAGACGGTCCGAACAAGTTTTCAAGTTTTTCGGACCGTCGCCTTTTCTTACTCTTATAGAGAAAATCGCCTTATCCTAATTGTTTGTCCTACAATGACTAAATGGTTTTCTCCGAAGAGACTCTGAGAACCCAACCGGAGTTTTCAAAGATTCCCTACTCGTTTTTTTGGGAAATTTCCTTAAAAGTATCCTGAATTTCAATTACCGCATCGGTAAAAAAGGGGTCAAACTGGGTTCCTCTACCGTCACTAATTATTTTGATAGCCTCACTATAGGAAAAAGCGGCTTTATACACCCTGGAACAGACCAAAGCGTCATACACATCAACCAGGGAGACAATCCGGGCGGAAAGGGGGATATCATACCCCTTAAGTCCCCGAGGGTAACCTTTTCCATCAAACCGTTCATGATGGCAATAACAAATATCCCGGCAATGTTTTAAATAAATGGCATCGCTATGAGTCAAAATCGATTCGATAATGTTTTTTCCGATGATTGTATGGGTCTTCATAATTTCAAATTCTTCCGGATCTAATTTTCCGGGTTTGAGAAGGATCTTATCGGGGATTCCTATCTTACCTACATCGTGGAGGGCCACTGATTTGACAATAATATCCGGTTCGAGACCGCGGAGTTCATCCGTATACGGAGAGGGTGATGCCAGGACATGATCAATAAGGGCTTTTGAAAAAAATTGGGTTCTTTTAACATGGCTTCCGGACTCCAGGTTACGGTATTCTATGATATTTGCCATAGCCTGGAGCATATTGTCCAGGGTTGAGGTTATTTCCGCGGCCTTTTCCGCAACCATCTCTTCCAGGCTGTCACTGTAATTTTTTAATTCAATCTGATTCATTACCCGGAGTTTTACTATTTCTGGCTGGAAGGGCTTAGAAATAAAATCCACTGCCCCGGCGGATAGGGCTTCACTCTCAGAATCCGAAGTGGTGATGAAGATTACCGGAATACGCTTGAGGGAATCATGGGTTTTCATCACATTAAGCATTTCATACCCATTCATCTCGGGCATAAAAACATCAAGCAAAATGATTTTGGGTAAAACTTCCGCATGATACAGAACTTCCAGAGCTTCTTTCCCATTTCCCGCAGTAATAATCCGATAACTATCCTTGAGGATCTCTTCCAGGATGAGGAGATTCATTTCAACATCATCAACTACCAAAACCGTAGGAATTTTAGTACCGCTATTATCCATATTGCTCAATTACCTTATCAATATTTTTTATAGTTTCCTCAAAGCAGGTTTTAAAAGATTCCGGTACGCCTGATTTTACCTCCTTGTTTTTTATCTGGGCTTCAAATTCAACAGACTGTTTGTAGAGCTCTGTTAACGACAAATTAGCGGCAATGCCCTTGATAGTATGGACTAAGCCTTTGGCTTTTTCATAATCCGCTCCCTGTACCGCTGCTATAAGGGCTTCCAAAATAGTGGGGTCTTCCTTGAATTTGTTCAGCAATTTTACATAGAGTTTAGTATTTCCCATCACCCGTTTGAGACCGTCCGCTAACTCAATATAAACAACACCATTATCACCCATGCCATCTCCTTCTTAAAAAACATTTC
>JAITBE010000277.1 GCA_031283755.1 Spirochaetaceae bacterium | reverse complement strand
CTATTTCTTCTTCATTACCATGTTACCCCCTTTTTTATTATTTTGTCAATATGTTTTTCTCGCCCCGCACGGATGCGGGGCGATTTTCCGACAAATTTCAGGTTTTTATTTCGTATAACTGTTAGTTATGCGAAATTTGGGTACAAATTTTTTGAAGCAGCATTGACTATTTTTAAAAAAATTATACAATACACTTTGGAGGAAAAAACTATGCCTAAAGAAAAACTTATTGTTGGGGCTATTGCTGGTGATATTATCGGTTCTGTTTATGAAAGGCACAATGTAAAAACAATTGATTTTGATTTATTTTGCCGTCAATCAACTTTTACAGACGATAGTGTTCTTACATTGGCTACAATGGATGCTATAATAAATCAAAAAAATTATGGGGAAGCATATCAATTATTTGGCAGAAATTATCCCTACCGGGGTTATGGCAGGCATTTTCATTCTTGGATACATTCAGAAAATCCTGAACCTTATAATAGTTGGGGTAATGGTTCCGCAATGAGAGTCAGCCCTATAGGATGGTTTGGTAATAGTATTGAGGAAGTTATGGCTGAAGCACAAAAAAGTGCAGAAGTTACGCACAACCATCCTGAAGGTATAAAAGGGGCTCAATCTACGGCGGCTGCAATTTATATGGCGCGAATCGGTAAAAATAAAAATGAAATAAAAAAATTCATAATGGATACATTCCAATATGATCTTGAACGGAAAATTGATGATATAAGACCTAATTATGGATTTGATGTAAGTTGTCAGGGTTCAGTTCCAGAGGCAATTATTGCCTTTTTGGAAAGCGCTGATTTTGAAAATGCTATAAGATTAGCAATTTCTATAGGTGGGGACAGTGATACAATTGCTTGTATTACCGGGGGAATTGCGGAAGCATATTATCAGACAGTACCTGAAAATATTATTGAAAATGTTTTAAACATTTTGCCCAATGAATTGATAAAAATCATCGAAAAATTTTCAATAAAATATAGAAGATAAAATGTGAAAGCATCAAAATTTCGCATAAATGGCATTGTGCACAATTTTTTAAATTTGTTGGAAAAAATATTGACAAATAAATATTAAAAAGAATGGCAATTTCAGGAATAGAATTATATAAAACAAAAACCTGCACACCACAGGCCGGTAACCGCTCGGGGCCTGCGGCCCTCCAGGATTCCGGCCGGCTGGGACATTCCGCTGCGCTCCATGCCCGGCCGAAAGGTTCCTACGCAACGCCGAAGGCTTCCCGGTGGTGGGGCGCATTCCAGTCCGCCGGATCCGGGCCTTTGGGTACCAGGTGATGGATATTGCCTGGATCGCAGCAGAGGTGGTAGTGGGTTTTTATATGGTCAAAATCCGTGTTGTCCCGAAAGGCCGGAATCTGGTAGAGGTCCCGGGAATAGGCCCAGAGGTTCGGATAATCCCGGATGCGTTTTTTGTTGACCCGGAAGCAATTGTAATACGCCGCGTCAAATCGTACCAGGGTTACAAAGAGCCTGATGTCCGCGTCGGTAATGGTGTTCCCCAGGAGATAGCGGCTCTTGCCAAGCCGCGCTTCCAGCTGGTCCAGGCGGCTAAAAACAACACGGTAGGCTGATTCATACGCTTCCTGGCTCCGGGCGAATCCCGCCTCGTATACCCCGTTGTTCACTTCCTTAAAAATAATATCATTGAGGGTGAAGATCGCTTCCCGCTTATCATCGGGGAGAAGGTCGGGGGCCCCTTTTTGGTGAAAGGCTTTCCATTCTTTTTCCCAGTAGTAGGTCATGTTGATGTAATCATTGTTAACGACTTTACCGGTGGCAAGATCCACCAGGGCGGGAACGGTAAAACGGCCCGCGTAGCCGGGATCGGCATTTAGGTAGAGTTCGCTTAAAGAACGGACCTTGAGTATGGGATCTACACCGCCGGGATCCAGGGAGAATTCCCAGTCGCTCCGTTCCTTTTCGGGGCGGATGGGGCTTACGGTCCCGACACTCACGGCGTCCTCCAGGCCCAGCAGGGAACGGACGATCATCTGCCGGGTGGCCCAGGGACAGGCCCGGGACCATATCAGCCTGAAACGTCCGGCTTCGGGGCGAAGGTCCCCCGGCCCAAAGCCAAAGGGGGTTATAAAGCGGTTTTTCTGTCTGATAAAGGCGCCGCTTTCACCGGTTTCATCTTCGAACCAGGTCTGATAAGCCATCATGTACTCCTTTTTTACAGGGCGGTCCGGGCCGGCTTTGCGCCCGGTTAGCCGCATCAGGGGAATCGGATGCCGCCGGATCATCCCCCTTGCAAATAACCTATAAATCATATAAAATTACTATACATTAATCTATACCCTTTTAAGGAATTGGTCAAGAGAACCAGATTGAAATCCGGGCGGTTTGAAACCGCCTTGGAGAAAGGAGGCATTATGGAATTCAGGTTGATGGATAAAGCGGATTTTAACGAAACCGTGGGCCTTATGGTGAAGGCATTTTTTTCTTCGACCCTCTATACCTGGGCGGCCCCGGACGAGGGGGAGCGGCTAAAAATTCTCTCCTCCATGTTCCGTTACCGGGTCCGGAGCTGGCTTGAGGATTCCCGGGAGGTACAACTGGCCCTGGAAGACGGGCAAATTATCGGCTCCGCAACATGGCTTCAGCCCAAAACCGCGCCGGTACAGCCCGGCAGATCTTCCATGGATGAGGTGTTTATCGGCCTGGATCCCAGGGTGGTGGAACGGTGGTCGAAATTTCAACCGGTCATCGAAGCCCAGGAAAAAGACATCCTGCAGCCTGCCTGGGAGCTCGCCCCCATTGCGGTACTCCCGGAAATGCAGCGTAAAAAAATCGGCGCCACCCTGATCAATAAAAAACTCGCCGCCATAGACGCCATGGGCCTTCCCTGTTATATCTGTACCCAGGACAGGATCAACCTGGCCTTCTATGAACACCTTGGGTTCAGGAAAGAAGGGGAACGTTTGATTGCCGAAGGCGGCCCGGTGAGTTATACCATGAAACGGGACGTATTGCGGTAAATCCGGCCGCCTGAAAGCAAGCGGCCGGATTTTTTCCGGCTTTGACGGACGCCTTAAAGTGAGTCGGGCACTCCCGGTATAGCGATAAAGACGTTATTGGTAAGTTCGTTAGCATCCACGGAACTGTCCAATAGGCCGATTCGCTTTAAATCCTCGGCAGTACGCCGGATGCCTTTTTCGACCCCGCTCACCGTGGCGCGGTAACTGTAGGCCTTGAGGAAACCGATGTTGTCTTCCACATTGCCCGCGGCGTACTGCTTTTCGGCGACCAGCCGGGCGGTTTCTTCAGGATGTTCCGCGGTGTACTGGGCCGCCTTCTGTACCGCCCGGAGGACCTTGGCGAGGACCGCGGGGTGGTTTTTCGCCACGTCGTTGTTCACCGCGACCACGCAGCAATATTCGTCTTTCAGGTAGCCGTCCTTTGAGGTGTCGGCGATAGTTCTGGCCCAGCCTTCCTTTTCCGCGGCGTAGGCCGGGGGATCACCGGTGGCAATCGCGTCAACCTGCCCGTTTTTCAGGGCCAGGGTCAGCTCGGGCCCGGAATAGACGACCCATTCCACCTCACTGTTGGGCTCCACCGTGCGGATCCCCTCTTCGGCCAGGTAGCGCTGGAGAATGATATTGGGGGGAGAGGCCAGGCCCGTGGTCCCGATGCGTTTCCCCCGCAGGTCCGACAGTTTTTGGATGGGACTGTCTTTTTGTACCAGGATCCTGGTGCATCCGGTGTGGAGGCCCAGGGGTATCTTGATCTGCAGGCCGTTGGCAATCGGCTGGATCATACCGTCCAGGAGGTTATTGGTAACATCTATGGTACCATTGGTCAGCAGCAGCGGGATCTGGCCGATATCGATCATCACGTGTTCCCATTTAAGCCCCTCTTCTTTAAAATACCCCAATTCCTCGGCAATAAAAAACGGCGCCGAACAGAGTCCGGGCCCGATTCCATACCCAATCTTGATGACATAGTCATCGTCCGCCACCGGCGTTTTTGCTTTGCCGCCTCCGGCAAAAACACCGGAAACCACCCATAAAGCTAACACTGCCGCAAGAATCCGTTTTTTGTTTTTCATAGAACCCTCCTTGGGTTTTTGTATAAGGCCGGGAATTTCCGGGAACTTGGCTGTTTCCCGGTATCCCGCACATCTGTTCCCGTTTCATTGAAACGGTACGTAATGCCGTAGTAACAAAGCCGTCCGGACAAGTTTTGCCTTTCGGACAGCGTCTATTCAGGTTTCGCCGTCTAAACGGGTAAACCTGAATTTACAGGTAGTATTGGGGGTCCACCCGCTGCCCCGTAAAATTGAGGATCCGCAAAATAGTTGAACGGAGCGCCAGGAAATCAGGATCATCCCGCTGCCGGGGACGCCCCAGTTCCACCCGGATCACCCGCTCGATCTTTGCGGGCCGGGCGGACATCACCACGATGGAATCCGCCATGTAGATCGCCTCATCCACGTCATGGGTAACCATCACGGTGGTCATCTTCTGTTGTTCCCAGATTTTGAGGATCTCGTCCTGCATGTTCATCCGGGTGAAGGCGTCCAGGGCCCCCAGGGACTCATCCAGGAGCAGTACCTTGGGCTTGTTGACCAGGGCCCGGGCCAGGGCGGCCCGCTGGGCCATGCCGCCCGAAAGCTGATGGGGATGGGATTTTTCAAAACCCTCAAGGCCCACCAGTTTTACAAAATCAGGGATGGTGTGTTTTTCGCGTTTGTATACTCCCCGGGAGCGGAGGCCGTAGGCTATATTGTTGTAAACATTTTGCCAGGGAAACAGGGTGGGGTCCTGAAATACCAGCCCCCGTTCATAACCCGGCTTTTTAATCTCCTCCCCGTCAAGCAGAATACTCCCCGAATCCGCCTTTTCAAGCCCCGCGATAAGCCGGAGCAGGGTTGATTTTCCGCAGCCCGAAGGCCCCACCAGGCCGGTAAAACACCCCGGCTCGAAACGAAGGGTTACCTTATCCAATACGGGTATGTCCTCCCCTTCGTTCCGGGGAAAACGTTTACAAAGCTTGTCGATGACGATCAGTCCCGGTTTTTCACTTTCCCTTTCCATTTTCTCCCCTTACCAGCGGATTAATCCCTTTTGCCAGCTTAACGCTTTGTTTTGCAGCTTAAACTGAAGGCCGATAAGCACTGAAAAGGTTACGGCGATCACAATAAGGGCCGCGTAAACCTGGGAATAGGCAAGAACGTCCCGCTGCCAGTTGATGTACCAGCCGATTCCGTATTTGCAGCCGATCATTTCCGCGGCCATCAGGGTGAGGAAGGATGAAGCGGTCCCGTTAAAAAGCCCGGTAAAGATGCTCGGCGCCGCGGCCGGCAGGGCGATGGAGAGGATGTTCCTGAGGGAACCTGCCCCCAGGGTACTGGAAACCTCAAAGTAGGTTTTGCGGACGTTCAAAATACCTGAACTGGTCAGGATGGTCGTGGGGAACCAGACCCCCAGGGCAATGAGGAAGATCCCCGCGGCGGCCGGTTTGGTAAAGACCACCAGGGCAATGGGGATCCAGGCGGTTGAGGGTATGGGGCCGATGGTGCGGATCACCGGCATGATCCAGTAGTTACAGCGGGCGCTCCAGCCGATGATGGTTCCGGTGAGGATCCCCGCAAATGCCCCGGAGAGATACCCCAGGATCAGGAGCCGGAGGGAATAGGCCAGGCAGCGCAGGATAAAAAGCCACTCTTTTCTAAAGGCGTCCAATATCCGTTCCGGCGCGGGGAAAAAAAGGCCCGGCAGCAGATTGAGTTTTATGGTGAATAAATCATAGCCGCCAAGGAACAGAAACGCCGCGGCGAAAAACGGCGCCTTGAATACCAGGGTTTTGGCGGTCCCCGGAAACACAAGGCCCGCCGCGGCCCAGAGGACAAAAAACACCAGCAGCGCCTCCAGGGCCCAGCCGAAATACGGCAGCAGCTTCACATGGTACTCCGGGTGTACCGGTATATATTGGTGCGCCAGGAACACCGCCAGCAAAGCCGCCGCGGGGAGGAAGGTCTGCCACTGAAATCTTCGTTTGTTTTTCATGGAAACTAACCGAGTTTTGAAGCAGGCTCAAATTGATAAAGGGGCGTGGAGAGGTAACGCTCCCCTGTATCAGGGGCCACGGTGACCACCCGCTTCCCGGCCCCCAGTTTTTCCGCGGTTTTTATGGCCGCGAAAATCACCGCCGCCGATGAATACCCCAGGAAAAGGCCCTCTTTTGCGGCAAGGCGGCGGGCCAGATCAACTGTCTCGTCATTGGTTACCCGGATAATCTCATCGTAGATATTCGTATTAAGTACCTTGGGTATGATACCCGCCCCTATCCCCTGGATGACGTGGGGCCCCGGTTCTCCTCCGCTTAAAACCGGCGAGGCGTCGGGTTCTACCGCAACAATACGGATATCCGGCCGTTTTTCCCGCAGGTACGCCCCCGCGCCGGTGATAGTGCCCCCGGTACCTATGCCCGCCACAAAGGCGTCGGGGATCTTTCCGGCCAGGGCCTTTTCGATTTCAGGGCCGGTGGTCCGCCGGTGGATCTCGGGGTTATGGGGATTCTCGAACTGCTTTACCTCAAAATAACCGTATTTGGCGATGAGCTCGGCGGCCTTGTCAAAGGAATTTTTAATACCCCCCACCGCCGATACGATCACCACCTCGGCGCCGTAGGCCTGAATGATCTGCCGCCGCTCCAGGCTTACGTTGTCGCCCATTACCACGATGAGCCGGTAGCCCTTAACCGCGGCGACCAGGGCCAATCCAATGCCGGTATTGCCGCTGGTTACCTCGATAAGGGTGTCGCCGGGTTTTATTTTCCCTTCGGCCTCGGCGGCGTTGATCATATTGAGGGCAATACGATCTTTTACCGATCCTCCCGCGTTAAAAGATTCGAGTTTAACCAAAACTTCCGCCGCGTCCTGGGGAACCAGCCGGTTTAGCCGTACCAGCGGGGTATTACCGATAAGTCCGGTAACATCAAAAGCGATGTGTTCTGCCATATAATTATCCTATTAAGTCTGTATGTATAATATCATACAAAATACATAGGTATTGTCAAGTATTCTGAAGAAAAATTATCATAAATTTATACCCGGCCGTTTGTACGGCCGGACCGCCCGCAGCGGCATTGCGGCCCTGAAAAGTCCGGTTTCCGGCCGCGGGACGCGGAAACGCGCCTAAACTAGCGGGAAAAACCCTTGTATTGCTAAATTACCGCAATTTTAATTGTTTTACTTGTGATCCCCCGGGAACCGTGATATGCTATTATACCCATGGATGCATTACATCTTCGTTTTACCCCAACCGGCTATGTGGTTATCTTTCCCCAGGACGACCTGGACCGTACCATAGATGCACTGCTGGATATTGATTATGCACAGGAATTCTGCCTGGCATCGGATTTTGAGCCGGTATTTATTGCCGGCCTTATGGCAGCGGGATTCCTTGTCATGTCAACGGAAGTTGAGGAGGAGCCAACAGGTACGGAGGATGAAGAACCTTGCTATCTCCTGCTTCCTAAACTCCACCTTACCCGTTCAGTGCTTTTTTTTGAGGACCTTCATGTAAAAAGGAGTCTCAAACCCCTGCTTCCCCGGTATAAGCTGGAGGTGGACCGGGATTTTGAGCGGATTATGAACCGTTGTATCGAAATTCACGGGGAGGACTGGCTTACCGCTCCTTTAAGGGAAAACATCCGCCTGATCCGCGGCCTGGACAATTCTCCGGTGCAGCCTGTTTCTTTTGGATTATACCGGGATGGTGAATTAAAGGCCGGTGAATTCGGTATTGTCGCGGGCAGGGTATATACCAGCTATTCAGGGTATTATGACGAGGATAATGCCGGCACGGTTCAGATAGTATTAATGGCCCGATACCTCCAGGCCGCGGGGTTTGCCTTTCTGGATCTGGGGATGCCCCTGGAATATAAGGACGGCCTGGGCGCCCGGAACATTGAACCCCGGTATTTTGTCGAGCTGTTCCGCCGGGCCCGAAAAAAGCAACCGGACCGGTTTTGAAACCGGCTTTGGAAAAAGCGGTCAAAATTCCGCATTTTCATGTAAATCGAAGGCTGTTTTTTCAAAATCCTCGATTTTGAAAAATAGATTTTTATATGTCGTTTTTTATTATATTATGATAAGATAGAGTATGATAGGCTGGATTTATGAGTTTTGGTAATTTCATCGTTGAGAATGGCAAGCCCCTGCCTTTAGGCGCAATATTGACCGATACCGGGGTTAATTTTTCCCTTTTTTCCCGGAATGCCCTTTCGGTGATCCTGATCCTTTTTGAGTCCCCGGCTTCGGACAGCGCCTGTGCAGAAATTGTGCTGGACCAGCAAAAAAACCGGACCGGAGATGTCTGGCATTGTCATATCCGGGACCTTAAAGCGGGCGCCCTCTACCTTTACCGGGCCGACGGGCCCTATCTGCCGGAAAAAGGCTTCCGGTTCAATATCAACAAAACGCTGATCGATCCCTATGCCAAGGCCCTGACGGATTTTGACCAGTGGGACCTTCTGACCAGTATGGGGTATAATCCCCAGGAGCCCTCCGGCGACCTTTCTTATTCGTATAAAGACGATATTGCCATCCAGCCCCGGTGTGTGGTGATCGACGATGCCTTTGACTGGCAGGGGGATCTTCCCCTAAACTACCCGCTCCGGTTCAGCGTTCTTTATGAAACCCATGTCCGGGGCCTTACCATCCATCCCGGCTCCGGCTCCCGGTATCCGGGGACCTTTCGGGGGGTGATGGAAAAGATCCCTTTTTTCAAGGAACTGGGTATTACCGGCCTGGAATTTCTCCCCATCCAGGAGTTTAATGAGCGGGAACTGCCCCGGATAAATCCCCAGACCGGAAAACTCCTGGTAAATTATTGGGGGTATTCCACGGTGGCCTTTTTTGCCCCCAAGGGTTCCTATACCTGGGACAAAACCCCCGGGGGGCAGGTAGGGGAATTCAAGGAAATGGTCCGGGAACTGCACAAGGCCGGCATTGAGGTGATCCTGGATGTGGTTTTTAACCATACCGCCGAGGGGAATGAGCGGGGCCCGACTTTTTCTTTCCGCGGGCTGGACAACACGATCTACTATATTTTGGATGAAAATAAACGATACTATAAAAATTTTTCCGGCTGCGGGAATACGGTAAACTGTAATCATCCGGTGGTACGGACCCTGATCATGGATTGTCTTCGTTATTGGGTGACGGAGATGCATGTGGACGGCTTCCGCTTCGACCTGGGCTCGATCCTGGGCCGGGATCAGCGGGGCCGGCTCATGGAAAATCCCCCGGTACTGGAGCAGATTGCCGAAGACCCGGTTCTGCGGAACACCAAACTTATCGCCGAGGCCTGGGACGCCGGAGGGGCCTATCAGGTGGGCTGGTTCCCCGGGGGGCGCTGGGCGGAGTGGAACGACCGTTTCCGGGACGATATACGGAAGTACTGGCGGAACGATCCCCATCAGGTGCGGCATCTGGCTACCCGGCTTTCGGGGAGTTCAGACCTGTACCTCCGGGACGGGAGAAAACCCTTCCATTCTGTCAACTTTGTAACCAGCCATGATGGGTTTACCCTGTGGGATCTGGTTTCTTATGAAAACAAACACAACGAAGACAATGGAGAGGATAACCGGGACGGGGGCGACGCTAATTACAGCGCTAATTACGGAATAGAAGGGGCATCCACGAACCCGGTGATACAATCCCTGAGGGTGCAGCAGATCAAAAACTTTGTCGCCACCATGATGGTGTCCCTGGGAACCCCCATGATTCTGGGGGGGGATGAATTGGGACGGACCCAGCAGGGGAATAACAACGCCTATTGCCAGGATAACGAAATTTCCTGGTACGATTGGTCCTTTCTGAAGAAAAACAAGGGCCTTTTCCGCTTTATCAAGGAAATAATAGCCTTCCGGCTGCGGCACCATGGTTTTATGCGTCCGGAATTTTATACCGGCCGGGACGGCAATTACAACGCCATCCCCGATATCAGCTGGTTTGATGAAAAGGGCAATTCCCCGGATTGGGAAAAGATGGGCCCCTGTCTGGCCCTGCGGATGGACGGCAGCCGGGCGGATATTCTGGCGGATCAGGATGATAATGACTTTTTTATCATGTTTAACGGCGGGGAAAAGCCGATCACCTTTGCGGTCTGTGAAGCCCTGGAGGGGAAAACCTGGGTTCGGGCGGTGGATACCAGCCTTTCCTCCCCGGAGGATATAACCCCGCCGGGGGAAGAGAAGCCCCTCTCCCGGCCGGACACCTACCTGATTAAAGGGCATAGTATGGTGATCCTCATTTCAAAATTTTTATAATACGAACCTATAAAAGGGTCCTAAAAAAAGGATGTATCGGTATGGATGAAAATACTTTTATCCTGGGGGTTGACCTGGATGGGGTGGTAGGGGATTTCTATGGAGCCATGCGGGTTATCGCCGCGGAGTGGCTTAATAAGCCGGTGGACGATCTGACCGAAGAGGTAAGCTACGGGCTGGATGAATGGGGAATTGCCGAATACGGCGGATATGACCGGCTCCACCGTTTTGCCGTGACCCAGCGGGACCTTTTCCGGAATATGAAACCCATCCGGGACGCTCCGGCCATTTTGCGAAAACTCTCTAACCACGGGATCCGCATCCGCATTATCACCCACCGGATTTTTATCAAATACTCCCACCGGGCATCCATCACCCAAACCGTGGACTGGCTGGACAGCTATGATATTCCCTACTGGGACCTGTGTTTTATGAACGACAAGGGTGCGGTGGGGGCCCATGTGTATATTGACGATACCCCTTCCAACATTATCCGGCTTCGGGACCACGGGTACAGGACCATCGTGTTTACCAATTCTACCAACCGGGAGCTTCCCGGTCCCCGGGCCGATTCCTGGCAGGATGTGGAACGGCTGGTGATGGATGCCAAGGAAGAATGGCGCACCGGTACCCTGGACCTTTTTGGCGGCTCACCCGCCCCCCGTTAGCTTGGACATCCTGCTTACCACCATTAACGCTAAGTGGATACATCCCTCCCTGGCGCTCAGGCTGCTCAAGGCCAACCTGGGGCGGCTGGAAGACCGGGCAGAGATTTTGGAATTCGCCCAACGCCAAGCCCTGGCGGAAAAAACCGGGCCCATCCTGCGGGCGGCGCCCCGGATTTTGGGGATTTCCGTATCCATCTGGAACCATCAGGGAACCGTGGAGCTTTTGAAGGCCCTGGAAAAAAGGTGGAAAGCCCGGGACGGCCGTCCGGTAATTGTTCTGGGGGGACCGGAGGTTTCCTGCCTTCCGGCGGAAACCGAAATTATCCGCCTTGCCGACTGGGTAATCCGGGGAGAGGGGGAAGTTGTTTTCCGGGAACTCTGCGGCCTGCTTTTAGAAAGAGCTGAGGCGGAGGGAGGGGACCAGGGGACCTTAGCGGATCTGATCCGGGCCCTGCCCCCGGTCCGGGGTGTGCAGGGAAAGATCATTGAGGCCCGGCCAATAGACCTCTCAACCATCGATCCGGGGTACCGGCTCTACACCGGGGAGGATCTCCGGAGGAAACTGGTCTACGTGGAGGCTTCCCGGGGCTGTCCCTTTGGCTGCGAGTTCTGCCAGAGTTCGGTCCCTGCCGGCGGGGACCGGATGGTTCGGGAATTTCCTCTGGATGTCTTTTTGGGGGAGATGGCCGCCCTGATCAGCCGGGGCGGCCGGGGTTTTAAGTTCCTGGACCGGAGCTTCAACCTGGATACCAACCGGGCCCGGCGGATTATGGAATTTTTTCTTGAACAACTGAAGCCTGCCGCCCCGGTGAACGGAACTTCGGCCGAAAATCATCCCCCTGCCGGCTTGGAATATGTCCATTTCGAGATGGTCCCCTCCCGGTTTCCCGCGGAACTTCGGGAGACCCTCACCCGGTTCCCGCCGGGCAGCCTGCGGCTCGAAATCGGGATACAGACCTTTAACCAGGAAACCTCCCGGCTCATCAGCCGGCCCGGAAACCCGGAACAGGAGCTGGAGGTCCTGGGTTTTCTCAAGGAGAAAACCAAAGCCATTGTCCACGCCGACCTTATCGCCGGCCTTCCCGGGGAAGGGTTGGCCTCCTTTGCCCGGGGTTTTGACCGGCTCTGGCAGGTCCGGCCCGCGGAGATCCAGGTGGGTATCCTCAAGGGCCTCCCCGGGACACCGATTCTCCGGCACAACGGACCCTGGGGTATGGTCTATGCCCCGGACCCGCCCTACGAGGTTTTGTCAACCGCCGCCCTCCCCGGCCCGGACCTGGACCGGATCAAGAACCTTGCCCGGTTCTGGGAACTCATCGTTAACCGGGGGGCCTTTAA
>JAITBE010000273.1 GCA_031283755.1 Spirochaetaceae bacterium | reverse complement strand
AGGTCCGATAGGGCCTTACCGTCGGCGGTAAAATTTTCCCGCCGGGAAACCATATGATAGGGATGGGTTATCCTCATGGGAACCTTATCCCCGGTAACTAATTCCGGCCGATATATGGTCATCTATTATCTCCCTCCAATATCCAGAGCCCGCTGGAACATACTTTTGGACCCGTCTATAATCGAAGCATTTGCCTCGTAAGCCCGGGAAGCGGCGATCATATCCACCATTTCGGTGACAATATCCACATTGGGCATTTCCACATACCCTGTTCGGGGACCGGTTTGAATCGCGTCCGGATGAGTCGGATCATATACAAAACGAGACTCGGTTTTGGTATCCCTTTGGATCTCCGCTACCCGTACACCCTGACCGGGACCGTTGTCCAGCATTTCCGGCAGAAAGGGGGAACGCCAATAGGGTTCCTCGGTCCGGGGACGGAGGACTACCCGGCTTCGTTTATAGGGCCCCCCCTCGGTGGTCCGAGTGGTGGAAGCGTTGGCAATATTATCGGCGATCACATCGGAACGGAGCCGTTCGGCGCTCATTCCCGTGGCCGCTATATTGATGGAGCTGAAAATTCCCATATCCTAACCTACCTTAATACCATATTGATTTGACTAAACTCAAAGGTTTCCGTCTGGGCCATGAGGGTATACAAAAGCTGATTTTCCAAGGCCGCCATGATCTCCTGTTCCGAGTCTACGTTATTCCCGTTGTTTTTTGAGGTACTCACATAATCCAGGACCCGCCGGGGTTGAACTTCCCGGTAATCCCGCTCCCGCCAATTGGGAATATGCTTGGGATCCGTCAGGGTCACCTCCAGGGCGGGCCTGAGTTTTTCCGTTTCCAGGGCCCTTTTTAATTCACTTTCAAAATTCACCTCGGACCGTTTAAAATTAGGCACCTCCGCGTTGGCCAGGTTATTGGCAATAACGCTGCGCCTGAGGATGTTGACATCCATAGCCCGGTGTACCATATCTACGGTTTTAGTAAAATTATTTTCTATATTCATCATTCCTCCCAAAAACAAAAATTTTCTATATAAACTATCGGCGAATTATCAGTGAGAAGTTAGCGTTTAAGAATTCATCATCCCTAAATCATCCCTATAAAATGTATCTTCCCAGGTCCTGATCTACCGCCAAATCCCCCAACCGTTCATTCACATAGGCCTCGGTGATGGGTATCTTCGTGGGGCCCAGGTTGGGGGCCTCAAAGGAAAGCTCCTCCAACAGGGCTTCCATGATGGTATGCAGCCGGCGGGCGCCTATGTTTTCCAGCCGGGAATTAACATCCGCCGCCAAGGCTGCCAGCCGTTCTATGGCTTCCGGGGCAAATTCAATTTCCACTCCTTCGGTACCCAGAAGATCAATATACTGTTTGGTCAGGGCGTTTTTGGGTTCCGTGAGGATCCGCAAGAATTCATCCTTCCCCAGGGATTCCAACTCTACCCGGAGGGGAAAACGCCCCTGGAGTTCCGGAATCAGATCCGATGGTTTACTGATGTTAAAGGCGCCGGCAGCCACAAAAAGGATATGGCTTGTATCTACCGGTCCCCACTTGGTATTTACCGTGGCCCCCTCCACTATAGGCAGGATATCCCGCTGAACCCCTTCCCGGGATACATCAGGACCGCTTCCCCGGTCCCCCTTGACGGCGATCTTATCGATCTCGTCAATGAATACTATCCCCATTTCTTCCACCCGCTGCCGGGCCTCGTCGCTTACCCGGTCCCGGTCTATGAGTTTCTCCGATTCTTCATTGGTCAGGATCTCCCGGGCCCGGCTTACGGTGAGAAGCTTTTTCTTTTTCCCTCCCCCGAAAAAACCCGCTATCCCCGAAAGACTGGTTTCTAAATCCTCCATCCCTCCACCCATCATTTCAATAGCAGGAAATTGAGGGGTTTGATTTACGGTAATTTCCACCATCCGGTCTTCCAGTTTACCTTCCCGGAGCATGGTTCTGAATTTTTCTCTGGTGGAAGAATTCTTCGCGGAAGAGGCGGCTTTTTCCTCCTCCTCACCGGCGGATGATTCCGCCGCCGCCACAGGCTCGTCGATCCCGCGATCCTGGCCCCAGTCCGGCATAGCGGGGATCCCCACCTGGATAGCCGCCCCCATCAAACCCGGACCGACTCCATTGTTCGGATTGATGGAAAACGCCCCCACGGGCCTGACTACCGGCCCTTCCGAGGATGGTTTATGCTCCGTGTTCTTTTTCCCCGTTCCCGGAAGTAAAAGATCCAACAGCGCCTCCTCCGCCCGTTTCCGGGCTTCGGTATTGACCGTTTCCTGCATTTCCTGTTTTACCATCTGGACCCCCGCGGCCATGAGGTCCCGGATCATGGATTCCACATCCCTGCCTACGTATCCCACTTCGGTGTACTTAGTGGCCTCCACCTTGATAAAAGGGGAACCCGCCAATTTCGCGAGGCGCCGGGCAATCTCGGTTTTACCCACTCCGGTGGGACCTATCATAAGGATGTTTTTGGGGGCTATGTCTTCCCGGACCTCCGGATCCAGTTTGAGCCGGCGGATTCGGTTCCGCAGAGCCACCGCCACCGCCCGCTTGGCCTTTTTTTGACCGATGATATATTTATCCAACTCGGCGACAATTTCCCGGGGGGTAAGTTCCTTCCGGAGAAGGGATAGATTTTTTGATTCCTTCCCCGGGATTTCCGGTAATTCCGCCGGCCCCTTCACAATATTTTCAGCCATTATTTATGCTCCTCCCCGGAACCCAGTTCCTCCAGGATGATTTGACTATTAGTATAAATACATATATCTCCCGCAATCCGCAGACTCCGCCGGGCGATCTCCGCGGCGGAAAGGGTACTGCCGTCCAAATAGGCCAGAGCCGCGGAATAAGCATAATTTCCCCCGGAACCTATGGCCAAGGCAGGCTCCGCAGGTTCTATCACATCCCCGGTACCGGAAATAAGCAGGGTCTTGGAGATATCCGCCACCAAGAGCAGGGCTTCCAGGCGTCTGAGGGAACGGTCGGTACGCCAATCCTTGGCCAATTCTACCGCCGCTCTGGCAAGATCCCCGGAATATTCCTTGAGTTTTTCCTCAAAACGGTCAAAAAGGGTAAAGGCATCCGCGGTAGCCCCGGCAAAACCGCACAATACCTTGCCGTCGTTGAGGCGCCGGACCTTACGGGCGTTATTTTTCATCACCGTTTCGCCCATGGTCACCTGACCATCCCCAGCCATGGCCACCTGTCCATTCCTGCGGACGGCCAAAACAGTGGTAGAACGGATCTGGCTACCGCGAAATTCCATTCTCCGCTTTTTCATAGGTTGTTCCTTTTCCCCAATCCGTGAGGATGGGCTTTAAGATAGGTTCGTTTGAGCCGTTCCATATCCACATGGGTGTACCGTTGGGTAGTGGAGAGGCTTACGTGACCGAGAAGTTCCTGAATCAAACGCACATCACAACCGGAATTAACCAAATGGGTTGCAAAGCTATGACGTAACGCATGGGGGTGTACGTTTTTTTCTAATCCTGACCGTTCCGCGTATTTGGTTATTATCCACCGTACCCCGGGTACGGAAATCGGCCCTCCCTTACGGTTAACAAAAAGCCGATCCGTGGGTGCGGCTGCCTTAACCCGGGCTGCTCGTCCGGGAAGGTAGGCTCCCAGGGCTTCCCGGGCTTCATCGGAAAAAAACACATACCGCTCTCTATTCCCCTTTCCCATAACCCGGGCACCTGAAAGATCCCTTTCCAGACAGGATAGGGTAAGAGCCACCAGTTCCGATATCCGCAGCCCCGCGGAATACATGATGAGGATCAGGGCTTTATCCCGAAGGGGCCATAAAATACCCGCCTTATCGGGGAGTTCCGCAAAACTCGCCATTTCCCCTTCCCAGAGAAAAGCAGGAAGCCGTTTCGCTGTTTTCAGATTGCGTAGATTTATGGAGGGATCATCGTCTCTAAAATCAAATCGCTGAAGCCACCGATAAAACCCCCGGATGGAAGAAAGCGCCCGATTAACACTCACCGAGGCGATTCCCTCGGCACTGAGATCCGCGATAAAACCTTGCACCCCATGGCAGTTTGCCCCTTGGGGAGTCATTCCGTGGTTTTCACAGTAGGTTGAATAATTGGCCAGATCCTTACCATAGGCCTGGATGGTCCTATCGGACATACCCCGCACGGAACGAAGATAGGCCAAATAGGCTTCAACCATATTATTTGCCTCCATCGGATTCCTCCTTGTCAAAATCTTCGCTGCTATGCAGGTAATCACAGGTAGGATTGATACATGCCTTGTGATATCCGTTTTTTTTATCATATTTCTCCACCATAAATTGCCCGCACTTGGGACAGTTTTGGTTGATCGGTTTAAAGTGACTGATAAAATCGCATGCCGGATAATTAGTACATCCGTAAAATTCCTTGCCCCGGCCCCGGGTTTTACGGGCCACAATATCCCCGCCGCAGCGGGGGCACTTTGCCAGGGGGATGGACTTAGTATTTCTACATTCCGGAAAACCCGAACAGGCCAGAAAAAAACCATACCGGCCGAGTTTTTTTACCATGGACTTCCCACATTTTTCGCAGACATGATCGGTTTCTTCGTCTAAAGAGCCCTTAAAGGATTCCAGCGTTTTTCCTACCTCATCCACCTGTTCCTTAAAGGGGTGATAAAAATTCCGGATCATGTCGGGCCAGCGGAGTTGACTTTCTTCCACTTCGTCAAGTTTGGTCTCCATGGACGCGGTAAATCCCACATCCACTACATGGGGAAAATACTCCACCAGCATATCGCAGATCATTCTGCCCAGGAGGGTGGGAACCAACTGCTTATTGGACCTGGTCACATAATACCGATCCAGAAGAACCGAGATAATGGGGGCATAGGTCGAGGGACGGCCGATGCCTTTTTCCTCCAGGGTTTTAACAATAGACGCATCGGTATACCGGGCCGGGCCCTGGGTAAAATGCTGTTCGGGATAGAATTTATCCACCTTGACCTTATCCCCTATTTTAAGAGACGGAACCGGACTCCCTTTGTTTTCATTCGCCAAAAGTTTCATTACCTTGTAAAAACCCTTTTTGATGATCCGGGTTCCGGCGATACGGAAAATCCCCTCTCCGGCCTGAATGTCGATGCTTATGGTCTTTGTTTTTGCGGGGTTCATCTGGCTGGACACAAACCGTTCCCAGATTATTGAATAAAGCCGGAGCTGATCCCTCGTAAGATATTCTTTTACCTCCTCGGGGGTATAACTGACATAGGTGGGCCGAATGGCCTCATGGGCGTCCTGGGCTTTCTTCCCCAGGGTATATTCCGCCGCTTTTTCCGGCAGGTCCTGGGAGAAATGTTCCCCTATCCAGGACCGGACCTCGTCCAGCGCAATCCGGGAGATCCGAACCGAATCGGTACGCATATACGTGATAAGCCCCACCCGGGAATTGCCAATATTTACCCCTTCATAAAGCTGTTGAGCCACTTGCATGGTTTTTTTACTGGTAAAACCAAGCCGGTTTGCCGCAGTCTGCTGGAGCTGGGAAGTGGTAAAGGGCGGCTTCGGCCGGATGGTTTTATCAGTCTCCCGGATATCGGAAACAAAACAATCGGCGTTGATTATCTTATTAATAATAACCACAACCGCGTCTTCATTTTTAAGTTCCGGTTTATTCCCCTGCCAGGATACGAGCTGGGCGGTAAAGGAAGATTTTCCTACTTTAAAATCCGCCTCCAAAGTCCAGTACTCTTCGGGAATAAAGGACTCCACCTCCTTTTCCCGTTCGCAGATAAGCCTCAGGGCCACCGATTGTACCCGCCCCGCGGAAAGGCCGTTTTTAACCTTTTTCCACAGGAGGGGTGAAAGATTATACCCCACCAAACGATCCAGAACCCGCCGAGCCTTTTGGGCGTTGACCTTGGGTTCGTCGATGGTTGAAGGGTTAGCCACGGCGTCCTTAATCGCCGTGGGGGTGATCTCATTAAAGCTGATCCGTTGAATGGGAACCCGATCAGTTTTCGCGGTAATGGCATTCCGCAGATGATAGGCAATGGCCTCCCCTTCCCGGTCATTATCACTGGCCAGGAGAACAGAGTCCGCCTTTTTCGCGTCCCCCTGCAGTTCCTTTAAGAGTTTTGCCCTTCCCCGGACGGTAATATATTCAGGTTCAAAATCATGATCCACATCAATGGCCATCCTGGATTTGGGGAGGTCTATGAGATGACCCATGGATGCCTTTACCATATATGAAGGACCCAGGTATTTTTCTATCGTTTTAGCCTTGGCCGGGGACTCCACGATCACCAGGATCTTTTTCTCCTTTGTTTTTTTAGGAGTCCGCTTCTTTGCGGTCGAAGTTTTTTCTATTGTTTTTTTCACCGGAACTTTTTTTTCGGTTTTTACCGCCATTTTATTCCCATCCTCAAAGATCAATATTCAGTTTTCGGGCCAGGGACGATGCCAGCATAGCCCCCTGCGGGGACCGATTCTGGGGAAAAACCTCTTCCGGGGTTTTCTCCAAAACAATCCCCCACTCCCTCAGGATCTCTGCCGCCCCGGAAATCACCCTGGCTCCTTCCTCGGCAAGTTTCCTGGTCCCCTCCCCCCGGGTGGAATTCACCCCCGATGAAGTAACCCAGAGGTCCCGGCCCTGTTCCAGGGCAAACCGGGCGGTGATCAGGGCTCCGGAAGAAACGGGCGCTTCCACAATCACGGTCCCCCGCGCCAGGCCGGAGATGATCCGGTTCCGGGCCGGAAAATTCCATTTCCGCGGCCCGGTTCCCGGGGGATATTCACTTAAAATAACCCCGCCCTGATCAATGATCCGCCGGGCAAGGGCCCGGTTTGTTCCGGGATAAACCTCATCAGGACTTGAGCCGAGAACCGCCACCGTCGGAGCGCCTCCCTCAAGATTCCCCCGGTGGGCCATGGCATCGATGCCCAGGGCAAGTCCGGAAACCACGGGAATTTCCGCCTCTGCCAGGGCCTTGCCGATAACATACGCCTGGGAAACCGCCGCAGCAGTAGGCCGCCGGGTTCCGACCACCGCTACCAGAGGCCGCTCCGGGTCCGGTAAAACACCCCGGTAAAAGACCAGAGCCGGGGGATCGTACAGCTCCCGGAGCAGGGGAGGATAATGGGATGAAATAAAGGATACACAACCTATCCCCCGAATCCGCATAATCCGTATATCCTCCTCGGCCTGCTCCCGGAGGTCGTCCATATGACCGGAAACCCTGAGAAGTTTCCGGCCAAGAATATCCTCGACAACCCCCTTAGAAAGTATGGATAATCCTTCCTCCCGGTCAAATTTTTTATAGAGAAGGATCTGCTCCCGGGAATTTATTTCCGGAATCCGTCTAATGATCAGATCCCTTAACAAGAGCTCATCCATAATATGAATCCAATATGGTCTGCCGGTTGTTTTCCGCCTCAATCCGTTTGGCGGCATCCCGGGAGATAGTGATAATCCGTTCATACATATCCAAGGCCTCCCGGTAATTATTCACCATGTAATAGGCCCGGGCCAACACAAACATGGCGTCCACATCGTTCCGGGTAAGCTCAAGGTACCGCAGCAGGTGAGGTATGGCATCCTGGGGTCTGTTCAGTTCAAATACATAAAGGATACCAATGCCGTAACGGGGCCGGCTATAGTCTTCATCCAATTCTATAGCCCTCAGGTAAGACTTTTCCGAAAGGGTAAAGTACTCCTGGGCATCGGCACCCCCCTCGGCGGTAGCAAAGGACGACTTTGCCACGATACCTGCGGATACCCCCCGCTGATAGTGGACATAGGCATCTTCGGGGGTATAATAAACCGCCCTCTCCAGGGCTTCCAAGGCTTCATGGTACAGCCCCCGATCCTGCAGCCGGGCGGCGAGGAGTTTCCAATACACCCCGGTCTGGGCAGCGTCACGTACATGCTGTTCAATCAGTTCTTCATACAGCCGGATAGCCTCCCGGAGATCTTCTATGGTCCGGGGAGGAATATCCCGGGGGCTGAGTTCTTTGATCTGAGCGATTAGGGAATCCCGGGCCCTGATTTTCCGGAAGGTATAGATGCCTCCTACCAGCAAAACCACGACAATCAGCATCACAAGACCTAAAAAATATTCTTTTTTTATCTTCATCCTGTACCTTCAAGTCAAATCCCGGAAAATTTACGGCCGAGATAAATACTTCCGTAATTTAGGCATATACCGCCGGTGGCTTTCCTTGAGGAGGGAAACATCCACATGGGTATAAATTTGGGTTGTGGTAATATCCGCATGTCCCAAAAGCTCTTGTACCGACCGGAGATCCGCCCCGCCGGCGAGAAGCTCCGTGGCATAACTGTGCCGCAGGGTGTGGAGGGTCGAGGGAATCCCCGCCAGAGCCGCCAATTTCATATAGTTTTTCCATATTCCCTTTCGGGAAAGGCGTTTTCCCGTTTTACCAATAAACAGGGCGGGGGAACGAACTTTGCCCGCCAACCGGGGCCGGGAATCGGCCAAATACCGTTTAAGCCAGAAGGCGGCTTCTTCCCCAAAAGGTATCAACCGTTCCTTGCTTCCTTTTCCCAATACCCGGGCGATTCCTTCGGAAAAATAAATATCCCGTATATTAAGAAAAGCGGCCTCGGAAACCCGGAGGCCCGCAGAATAGATAAACTCAATTAAGGCCCTGTCCCGAAGTCCTATGGGATTATCCACCGGTACCAAGGCAAGCATCCGGTCCACCCGTTCCCGGTGAAGTACCTCAGGCAGGTGGATCCCTTTTTTGGGGGATTCCAAAATCCGGGCGGGATTATCAACACAGAGCCCTTCATCCGCCATATACCGGAAAAAAGATCGTAAGGCGGAAATTGCTTTAGCCACAGACCGGGAGTCAAGACGGTCCTTATCCCGGCGGAAATTAAGGTACGCCATGAGGGCGGAACTGTCCGCCTTCTCAGGCAGCAGCTGTTCCTTTTCCAGCCATTCCAGAAAACGGCGGATTTCAATCTTATAGGTTTCCGCGGTTAAGAGGGACCGGCGTTCCAACGCGAGAAGCCATGTATAATATCTATCCAGCAGACTTTGGCCGTTCATAGAACTTATATATCCCGATTATCTGTTCCCGATTTTTCGGACAGTTCCTTTCCTCCGGAAAATTTGTGGTCCCGGATTATGGTGGGTACTTCAAGATAGTCTTCCCGGTAGTTGTTTCTGATGGAAAGCCCTGATTGTTTAGACCCGCCGCCGGTTAACGCACCCCATTCGTCAAGGCCAAAAAGATCGCTCTGCTCCTTTTTATCCTTTTCCGGATTTTTGAGCGGTGAATTTATCATGGGTTCCTCCCGGTGAAAACCGGTGGCGATCACCGTAACTTGGAGTTTATCCCCCAATTTGGAGTCCAGCGAGGTTCCGTAGATGATCAACGCGTCCTCATCGGCTTTTTCGGTAACAATTTGGGCCACTTCTTCCAATTCAACCAGGGTGAGGTTTTCCCCGCCGGTAATATTGATAAGAATCCGCTGGGCGCCCTCCAGGGTGGTATCTTCCAGAAGGGGATTATCAATGGCATTATTGGCGGCCAGGGATGCGCGGTTTTCCCCGCTTCCGATACCGATCCCCATGAGGGCATCTCCCTGACCATACATAATGGTCTTAATATCCGCAAAATCAATATTGACCAGGCCTGTCTCGGTGATAAGATCCGAAATGCCCTGTACCCCTTGCCGGAGTATATCATCGGCGACAAGAAAGGCTTCAGGGATCGTGGTTTTCCGTTCCACCGAATTAAAGAGCCGCTGATTAGGGATAACGATGAGGGTATCCACCGCCTCCCGCATTTTGGCGATCCCCTCTTCGGCGAGACGCATCTTATACCGGCCCTCAAAACTGAAGGGCTTCGTAACCACCCCCACGGTCAAAGCCCCACATTCCCGGGCGACTTGGGCAATAACCGGAGCGGCCCCGGTTCCTGTACCCCCCCCCATGCCGGCGGTCACAAAAACCATGTCCGCCCCTTTAATGACATTGGCGATTATTTCCCGATCTTCCATGGCGGCCTTTTCCCCGATCTCAGGTTTACCGCCGGCCCCAAGCCCGGAAGTGAGCTTTGATCCAATGGATAGGGTAACCTCCGCCTTCGACCTATTCAAAGCCTGTCGATCCGTATTAGTGGCGATAAACTCCACCCCCTGGACTTCACATTGAATCATCCGGTTAACCGCATTGCAGCCGCCCCCCCCCGCGCCGATAACTTTGATTATCGTCCGTCTTTCATTGGCACTTTTTTCATCCAATACTTGAATGTCCATAAAACCCCTCCCAAATCATTTTTTATTCCGATGTTTCAGGGCGTTCCCATCCGCCCTTATCCATTACACCGATCCCAAATCATGGCCCTAAGGGGCCGCCGAATTTTGAAACCGGTCTAATTTAAAAAAATTCCTTTTTTAGCCACTCTGCCAGTTTACTGATAAACGGCGCCTGCCTCTTGTCGTGGGAACGAATATCAATTCCCCGTTCGTTTCCCTGCTTTTTTTCCCGCTGGGCCCCTTCCAAAACCAGTCCCACGGCGGTGGCGTATACCGGACTCCGGTATTCATCCACCAGCCCTCCCACCGGCAGGGGGATCCCTACCCTAACGGGTAGTTTAAAAACATGGGCCGCCAGTTCAGCGGCGCCCAGGAGCTGGGCTCCCCCGCCGCAGAGGACAATCCCTCCCCCCAGGGGCCGGGAAAGGGAAAGCTTATCCAGTTTTTCCTTTACCATAGCGAAGATCTCCTCCATCCGGGGACGGATAATCGCCAGGAGTAGGGATCTCGGTATGGACAGGGGGGGGCGTCCCCCCATTCCGGGAACAATAATATCGTCATCGCCTTCAAGGAATTCATCCCAACAGCACCCCGCGTCCAACTTGATCCGTTCGGCGGTTTCAAAGGAGATATTTTTGAGCAGGGATATATCACTGGTAACCTGGATGCCTCCCGCCGGAATAGTAGTGGTCGAATACGGGGTACCCCCGGTGTACACCATAACATTGGTGGTTCCCCCCCCCAAGTCTATCAGGGCTACCCCCAGTTCTTTTTCTTCCTCGGTGAGAACGGAACGGCCCGCAGCTAGGGACTGGAGGATCATATCGTTAACCCTGAAGCCGGCCCGGTTAACGCATTTCATCAGGTTTTGGGCGCTGGTTACGGAACAGGTTATGATATGAACCTCGGCCTCAAGACGAACTCCGATCATATCCAGCGGAGCCCGGATGCCCTTTTGGTCGTCCACAATATAACTCTGGGGGATTACCTCCAGAACCTGCCGGTCCATGGGGATTACCACGGCCCGGGCCGCTTCTAACACCCGCTCAATATCTTCGGGGCCAATCTCCCGGGTTTCCCGGTTTTTTCCGGTAACCGCCACAACCCCCCGGGAATTAATTCCGTCGATGTGACTCCCGCCGATGCCGGTCCAACAGGTGTGGACTTCCCGGCCGCTCATCATCTCCGCCGCCTCGATGGCGGCGGCAACCGACTTGAGGGTGGCTTCGATATTTACCACCACCCCCTTTCGCAGGCCTGTGGAAGCGCTTTTCCCCACACCGGTTATTTCGAGTGTTCCATTTTCACTGCGCTCGCCAATTACAGCGCAGACCTTGGTGGTGCCGATATCGAGACCAACCACTAAATCTTCATTAGCCAGAGGATGCCTCCTTTAGGGTATAGGATGCCGTACCAGTTCTAAAATCAATTTCATCAACCTGAGTACCCTGAGAAACAATAACATCAATTGCCAGCATCATATAGCGAAGCATATCTTCATTCAATTCCGCCACAGAACGGATCCTCACCGGGTTGTGATTAGGATAGAGAATAAGGTCAAATCCATTGTAGGTTTTTTGATGGATTCCAATCTCGGAAAAAGCGGTCAACAGTTCAGGAGCGGAAGTATGGATCCGTTCCAGACTGGCAAGAAACCCGGCAAATACCGAGGGAAGCCGCATCCCCAATACCGGTTCGTCCAAGGCAAGGCCGGATATCAGGGGTATAGAAGGAGAAAGAATTTCATCCTCCTGGCTGCTTCCGATTTTAAAGATCACCCCCTGTTTATCAAAAAACACCGGGGTAATTTTTCCCCCTGTTTTTGCCAGGGCAAAAGCAAGGGCTTTCCGGGGTTCAAGCACTATCATCACCGAATCGGGAAAATGTTTTATTACCTTGGCGGATTCAATCTGGTAAAGTTCCTCCAAATGGGTTTCAACCACCGCGGCATTCACTGTCATATACGAAGAATGGGAATTGATCCCCGCCTGGTTCAAAACCAGGTCCCTCTCAATATCAGGAATCCCCTTCACCTCCACCGCCTGCAAGGGCATACAGGGACTGATAAAAAGAAACCAGCAGAGTTCCGCCCCCACCACCATGGCAAGGATAATAACGATCCGTTTAAGCCTCCTATCAGAGCCGGAATCATTTTTTTTATCACGGAAAACGGCTTCTTCCGCATAGACGTAAGAACTAGCCAAGGTTTACCTCCATTCCCCTAAAATGCCCGGTATTCCGGACAGATTCAAATTCCTGGGGAAGCCCTGAGACATTTACGATCAAACCGGCGATCAAAAGGGTGGTGGCCAGAGAAGATCCGCCGGCGGAAAAAAACGGCAGGGGTATCCCCGTGGCGGGAAGAATCCCGGAAACTACCGCGACATTCAAAAGCATCTGGGAACTTATGGTAGTAACCAACCCAAAGCTCAGGAGCCGCCCGAAGCTATCTTCGGTCCGCAAAGACACCCGATATCCCCGTATCATAAAAATACCGAGGAGGAGGAAAAAAAACAGGATGCCAATAAAACCTGTTTCTTCCGCGTAAGAAGAAAAAATAAAATCCGAATGTATTTCCGGCACACTGGATATTTTTCTTACCCCCTGACCGATACCCTTACCCCAAAATCCCCCGGATTCTATGGTGAGGATGGAGGAATGGACCTGATAGCCCGCTCCCAGGGGTTCCCAATCGGGCCAGATAAAACTTATAAGCCGCCGGAGGCGGTGTTCCTTGGTAAAAATGAGGAGGGCTGACAGAGGGCCCAGGATTATCCCGGCGCCGATAAAATAACGAAGCTGTACCCCCGCAAAGAAGAAAATAAGAAGGGCATTTATCGCGACAAACAGGGCGGTGGAAAAATTATTCTGTAAATAAATCAAAAGGAAAAAGAGCATAGTCACCATGGCGGGGGGCAATATTCCCGAAGAAAAAACCTGGATCTTATCCGCTTTTTTGGTAAATATATGGGCCAAATACAAAGGCAGTACCAGCTTAACCAACTCAGATGGCTGATAAGTATTAGAACCAATATGAATCCACCGGGCCGCGCCGTTTTTTATAACCCCAATACCGGGAACAAAGGTAAAAAGGCACATCAAGAGGGTTCCCAGAACCAGGGGGACAATACATTTTCGTAATATCCGCAGGGGTATCCGCAGTGCCAGAAAAAACAACAGAACTCCCAACACCCCAAAAACAATCTGCCGGGAAAAGAAATATAAACTATCCTCAAAAAACCGCTCCCCAAAGGCGTAAGAAGCGGAATACAGGGCAACCAGACCCACGCCGGTAAGAAGAATAATAACGGCTATCAAAAGGTGATCATAATGATTCCCGTGACCTGCCGGCTCGACAACAAATTGGTTCATAGATATCTCTCCGTCATAGGGACCCCGTTATTGAATTTTCAAGGTTGAAAGGGCTATGATCACAAACAAGCCCCCGAGGATCCAGAAACGAATAACCACTTTGGTTTCCGCCCAGCCGGATAATTCAAAATGATGATGCAGGGGCGCCATTTTAAAGACCCGTTTCTTCCGTATTTTATACATCATAACCTGAAGGATCACCGAAGCGGCTTCCAACACAAAAACACCGCCGATGATAAGGATCAGGACCTCCTTCTTAATTATAAGAGAAATGGTGGCAATAACACCCCCCAGGGATAAACTTCCTACGTCTCCCATAAAAACTTCGGCGGGGTGGGCGTTAAACCAAAGAAATCCCACACAGGCTCCCACCACCCCAAGGCAAAAGACGGTCAATTCTCCGGCGCCCTTGATATAGGGGATCCCCAGATAAGAAGAATAATCCACCCGGCCTGAAAGATAGGTAAGAATAGCCAGGGCAATAAAAACCAGGATCAGAAGACCCGCGGCCAGACCATCCAAACCATCAGAGAGATTAACCGCGTTGGATTCTCCCACCACGAGGAGTACCGCGAAGGGGATCCAGAGCCACCCCATATCTACCACCGGGTTCTTAAAAAAAGGTAAATAGAGAAAAGTGATCCCTTCGTCCCCGGAAAAATAAAGAATAAGTACAATAGTAACGGCAAGCAGAAACTGAAAAGCCAATTTCGCCCAAGCAGGCAGTCCCTCGGAATTATGCCGCCTTACTTTGAGGTAATCATCCAGAAAGCCCACGGCGCCGAAACAAACAAGGGCCCCCAGGGTAAGCCATACTTTATCATTGTTCATATCTTCCCAGAGCAGCACCGCCGCCGTCATGGAGATGATAATAAAAACCCCACCCATAGTAGGGGTCCCATTTTTTATCAGATGGGTCTCCGGGCCGTCTCCCCGGATAGATTGTCCAACCTTTAGTTTCCGCAGGGACTCTATAATCTGGGGGCCAAAAATAAAGCAGATCAAGAGGGTTGTTAACGCCGCATAGGCCCCCCGAAAGGTAAGGTATTGTAGAATATTGAGAGGACTAAAATATTTTACCAGGGGGTAAACAAATTTTAAAAACACCTACACCCTCCCACCAAACAAATTATCCATCGGTATGGTTTGTCCTCTTTATCCGAACCTGCAGCACTTCTTCGGGCTGCTTTTTGGATAACCCCAACTCATGTTCGGCGATATACGCTATCCGTTCCGGGGAAGACAATACCGCTATTCCCACGATGAGCCGCTTATTGCTTTCTATCCATTCTTCCTGGACAGCTTCCAGTTCTTTCACCTCTTGTTCCAACTCCGCATACCTGGCGGCCTGCCATAGGGTAAGGCCAAAAAACAAGGGAATCGTAAAAGCTACAAAATACAGAATCACCTGTCGTTTCATCACCGGCCATCCTCATCCAGAACTTTTTCTGCCACCCGCAATTTGGCGCTTCGGGAAGGGGGGTTGTTTTTTACCTCGTCTTCCCCAGGAGATACCGCTTTACGGGTTAACAGATTAATAATCCGATGTCCCCCACATCTACATATCGGCGCTTCCGGAGGACAGGTACAGTCCTTGTTTTTCTCCCGAAAATAGTTTTTCACTATCCGGTCTTCCAAGGAATGAAAACTGATAACCCCCAAACGTCCCCCGGGTTCCAGGGCCCCCAGCGCCGCTTCCAGAAGATCCGGCAGTTGGGATAATTCTCCATTTACCGCTATCCGCAGGGCCTGGAAGGTCCTGGTTGCCGGGTGTATCATCCCCCGCCGAAAAACAGATGGAACCGCCCGTTTCACAATTTCCCCCAGGACCGCGGAACTGGTTATGGCCGAATGGGAACGGGCTTCGGTAATAGAGCGGGCGATACGCCGGGAATACCGTTCCTCCCCATAATTATAGATGAGATCCGCCAGTTCCTTTTCGGAAAGCTGGGCCAGGAGCTGCGCTGCCGGGATCCCCCGGCTGGGGTCGATCCGCATATCCAATACCTCATCTTTGCTAAAACTAAAACCCCGGCGGGATTTTTCATAATGATACCGGCTTACCCCCAGATCCAACAGGATGGTATCGGGCCGTTTAATATCCTGGGGAATATCCGCAAAAAACTCCTGGGACCAGCCGGAATAAAAATGTATCCGATCTCCAAATTCCTTAAGCCGTTCCCGGGCGGCCTTCTGTATATCCCCGTCCGCGTCAATCCCTATTATCCGCAGGCCGGGAAAACGGGACAAAAAGGCATAACTATGTCCCCCTTCTCCCAAAGTGGCATCCACCATGAGTTCTCCATCGGAGCGGGGGCCAAGATAAAAAACAGTTTCCTCCAATAAAACCGGCGTATGAATAATTTCCATAGCTATTCTCTGCTTTTTTCAGGATCAAGTCCTCGTATAAAAGATCGAGCCTCTGCCTCGGCACTTGCACCCAATTCTTCAAAGCTCATTCTGAATTCCGCTTCTGTGGAACCCTTATAGTTCCGGTATCGGTCGATATTCCATATTTCCATATATTCCAATTGCCCCAATATGATACAGTCCTTAGAAAGTCCCGCAAAATCCCTGAGGCTTTGGGGGATAGCAATACGACCGGCCTTGTCTATTTCCACTTCCTGGGCAGGACCGATTATCCGCCGCCTGACCACCCGGGAACTGGCCTTAAAAATAGAAGTAGAATTCAGAACCTTTTGTAACAGATCCTCCCAGAATTCAGGAGGGCATACCCATATACAATCCTCTCCGCCCTGGGTTAGGAATACCTTATTACCCGGTAAAATGGAACGAAACCGGGAGGGAAGGCTCACCCGGCCTTTATCATCTAAGGTATTATTAAATTCCCCTATTAATAAATCCATTCCACTTTTTCCTAATTTTTCCCATTTTTTCCTAATTTATCCCACTTCTTATATTACATGTATAAATTTATTCGGGTCAATCCTTTGTTTCAGAAAAAATTATAAATAGTAACTTTTTTTTTCTTAGCTACTACACAACTGTTTAGGATTTTAGCGCTTTTTTTCCGGCCGCGGACGAAAGCTCTGGGACCGGATATGTCTTGTATAGGAAGAAACAGCCCGGTATGATCAGGTTATGTTTCTAAATGAATATTTTATCGTTTTTCCCGAAGGGGATGTTCAGGAGATTCGGGGACGGCTCTCACTGAATGAGATTGTGGATATAAACGGTAATCCCCTGGACCTTCCCTTGAAGACCAACCGGATGATCGCCTTCAGGGTCGGCCGGATTAAGGTAAATGAAAACCGGGGGGGTAATGAAACTTTCCATTTTTTGGAACTCCTCAGCGCCCAAGAGCTCCTGGTCTATACCGGGAATCGCCCATGAAGGGAATCGGGACTAAAGGTGAAAGCGGCCTTCACCGGGCCCTTAAATTCCGCTACGCCGGCGAAGGGGGACAAACGGAAATTCCCCTAAAGGGTTATGTTTGCGACGGTTTAAATGAAGCGGGGGAATATATTGAAGTTCAAACCGGGAGTTTTAAACCGCTTCGGGAGAAGGTTAAAAAACTAACCGAAGCCGGTCCGGTCCGTATCATCCATCCTATTATGGTCACAAAACATCTGGAACTTTTTGACGAGGGGGGAACCCTGCTTTCCCGTAGAAAAAGCCCTCGAAAAGGAACCCCCTGGGATCTCTTCAAAGCCCTGGTTTACGCTCCAGACCTTCCCGAAATTCCGGGAGTCACCATAGAGCTTGCCCTGGTGGAGGTATCCGAGCAGCGGGTCCGGGACGGCCGGGGTTCCTGGCGGCGCCGGGGGATTAGTATCACCGGCCGGGAACTCCTGATTCACCATGGTTCTATCCCCCTGAGCAGCCCCGGAGACTACCGGTGTTTTGTTCCCTTTCAGAGAGACGAAACCTTTACGGTCCGCTCCCTGGGGGATAAGGCGGGGATTCACCCTGCCTTGGCGGGAAAAACCCTCTATGTCCTTACCCGGCTTTCCGTCACAACCCGGATCGAAAAAAAAGGCCATGCCTGGGTCTATCGCTTAACCGGTACTTCAGCCCTCGTCAGGCGCCGCCCGGGTAAGGAATTCTCCCCTTCCACTGAGCTGTGAAGTCCGCATCCGCAGCCTGCCGAAGGAGCCTCCCCGGAGCAGAGATCCGGAGTATTAAACCAGAGTCTCGAATGAACCTCCCCGCCCTGAAGCTCCCCCGCGAACCGGTGAGCGGGTTCTTGGGTATCTTGTAAGCGTTGCATTATTTACGAGGTTCGTTCTGTAAGGAAATTATTTTACTGTGGG
>JAITBE010000167.1 GCA_031283755.1 Spirochaetaceae bacterium | reverse complement strand
CCGCTCTTTGGCCTCTCGCCGTGTTACCTTTTTGAGGAGACGCGCTCAACATTTCGCGCGCTGTCCTTTGGCGGGTTTTTTTTATCACGTCGTGCGCCCCCGCCGGGGAATTGCCGCTCTCCCGCGGGCTTTAACCGATAAAGGGCAAAAGGCGGGGCTGGTTTAGGTTGGAGAAGAAGCGGGCGGATGGGGGTGGTGTTACCCGGCAGGAACCTGGTCTACGGTGTTGCGAGGGGGGGGGCATTGAACCGGGAGCCATGCGCGGCTTTTTGCCTCTTATCGGCGGACACCCGTGGGGGAACGGCAATTCCCCCATGCACTAGCCGGTGGAGTCCGCTGCGGAGTCCGGGAACCTACGGTTCCTGGGTCTCCTCCGGCGGGGCGGTGCCTTGACATCCCGGTAATATGTTTCAATAATGGAGGCATCTCAAGCTTAGGTTTGGGAAATACCTTAAAGTTATAGAGAAAAAAGTAGGCCCTGTGCTTCGCAAGCGCAGGGCAAATTCTGTAAGGAGGTGAATATGGCTATACAAGAGTTGGATTTCCGGTCTTTTAATGAAAGAGATACGATAAAAGCCTGGATATACACCCCGATTAGAAAGCCCCGGGCCATCGTGCAGGTGGTCCATGGGTTGGGGGAACATTCCCGGCGTTACCTGCATTTGATCCTCCGGTTGAACGAGGAGGGTTTTGTGGTGAGCGCCGATGATCATGTGGGCCACGGGAAAACCGCCGCGGATTCCGACACCTGGGGGGATTTCGGTATCAAGGGATACGAGACCACCAGGGAGGATGAAAAGACCCTTCACGATCTGGTAACCCAGGCTTACCCCGGCCTGCCCTTTATCATCTTTGGGCATAGCTGGGGTTCGATGATCGTCCGGGATTATGCCGCCCATTACGGCGCCCACCTTACCGGATTGGTTATCTGCGGTACTTCGGGCCAGGGGCTTTCGGAGGCCTTGACCCCGGTTAAAAAGGAAATCAAGACCCTGATAGACGCGGGACGGGGGAGTGAATCGGATCCCAAATATGTGGGAAAGCTCTTTGGCGGTATGACCGACCGCTACGAAAATCCCCAAACCCCCAACGATTGGATTTCCGGAAACCCCGATGTAGTCCGGGATCACGGGGCGGATCCCTTTAATAATTCCCACCGGGTCCCCACCCTGGCATCCTTCTATGCCTTGGCGGGGCTGGTGGACTCCATCATCGGCACCCAATGGGCGGAACAAGTTCCCCAGGAGCTTCCCATCTACAATATCGCCGGGGATCAGGACCCGGTGGGGGACTACGGAGAGGGGGTCTATGCGGTGTCCAATTGGCTGGCCAAGACAGGGCACCGGCGGGTAAAAACCAAACTCTATTCCGGGCATCGCCACGAAATCCATAATGACCGGGATATTCGGGAGGAAGTTGAGGACGGGATTGTCGCCTTCATCAATGGTGCGCTTTAATCCGGTGCGTTTGCGGAGAAGCGCGGCAAAGGGTTAACGAAAATCTCCCGCGGAGCGGATCTCATCGCAGTATTCGCAGCGATAGGTCCGTTCCACGGAATTTTCCAGGTGAAAGATGTGGGGGATGTAACTCTCCGTCGAGGTAATACACCGGGGGTTTTTACAGATAAGGATATTTTCCACCCGCTCGGGGAGTTGAAGTTTGATCTTGCGGGTGATGAGTTCATTCTCTATGATGTTTACCGTAATATTGGGGTCGATAAGGCCGAGGATGTCAAAATTGATGGCGATGGTGTTGTCGATCTTGATGATGTCCTTTTGGCCCATGTGTTCCGAGCTGGCGTTCACCACAAACGCCACCGTGTAGGGGGCTTTGCTGAGGCCGAGCCAGTTGAAGATACGGATCCCCAGCCCGGCCTTAATATGATCGATGACGATACCGTTTTTTATTTTGGCGATATTTAACATGGGGCGACTCCCAGGATTGAAGCGATAAGGGCCATCCGGACGTACATGCCGTATTTTGCCTGCTTAAAATAGACCGCCCGGGGATCCCGGTCAACTTCCACATCGATTTCGTTTACCCTGGGCAGGGGATGGAGGACGATCAGGGAAGGGCGGGCCTGTTCCATCTTTTCCACATTCAGGACGTAACTGTCCTTGAGGCGTATATAGTCTTCCTCGTTAAAAAACCGCTCCCGCTGTACCCTGGTCATGTAAAGTACATCCAATTCCGGGATCACCTCTTCAAGCCGGTCGGCCTCACGATAATCACTCCCCTCTTTTTCCAGAATCCCCCGGCTTATGTACTCGGGCACCTTCAATTCCGGGGGGGAAATAAAAATCATCCTGATACGGGGGTAACGGGCCAGGGCCTTTGCCAGGGAATGGACGGTACGGCCGAACTTGAGGTCTCCGCAGAAACCCACGGTGAGGTCCCGGATGGATCCCCGGAGGCGCTTGATGGTCAGGAGGTCCGTCAGGGTTTGGGTGGGATGATGGTGCCCCCCGTCGCCGGCGTTGATTACCGGCGCCTCCGCGTACCGGGAGGCGAGGAGCGCGGCTCCTTCCTTGGGGTTCCGCATGACCAGGATGTCGGCGTAACAGGCCACGGTCCGCACCGTGTCGGCCAGGCTTTCCCCCTTGGTCACGGAGCTGGAACCGGGCTCCGCAAAACCCAGGCAGCTCCCCCCCAGGCGCAGCATGGCCGCCTCAAAACTCAGGCGGGTCCGGGTGCTGGGCTCAAAAAAAAGGGTGGCCAGCACCTTTCCCCGGCAGATATCCCGGACCCGTTCCGGGTGGGCCTCAATATCTTCGGCCAGGCGGAAAAGCGCCTCCAACTCGTCAAGGGTAAAATTACCCGGTTCTATAAGATGCCTGCCGGTGAGCATGATTCCCCCACAAGGAAATTTTACCATAGAAAGGCTTTGCGCCGCAAGCCCAGAGAAATATCATCTTTTTTATCTATATTTTTTTATACATTGTTATCACGACTTACTTATATTTATACCCGGATATATCCCAATTGGCGGCCTATTGTATTAAAAACAGTATTGCGACATATTTAATCATAACAAAGTCCAGGATTAGTAATGCCAAAAAAAGTATTTGACGCCTTTTTTCATGCCACCGTTAGGGACATCAGGAATCACTACCAGATGGGGGATAAATACCTATCGATCCGGCAAATAGCGGAAAAATACTGTGTAAGCATCCAGACTGCCCAGCGGGGGGTTAAAAAACTTGAGGAGTACGGCTATATAACCGTAAAACGAAAGGCCGGAATAACCATTGAGTCCCTGCGGCCTTTAAAGAAGCTGGAGGGTTACAGAATCGCGGTGGCTTCGGCTCGGGCGGACGGCCGGTTTAACGAAGCCTTTTTAAGGGGTATCCAGGAAACTGCTGGCGAAAAGGAGGTTTCTGTACGGTTTGAGCCTATACCGGATATTGATATCCGATCCCTGGATTTTGGAGACTACCTCCTATCCCTGGACGCCGACGGTATCATCGCCCTGTATTTCAACAATTCGGCCCTTCCTTTTTATCATGTTATGCGGGAGGGTAGGGATATTGTTGCCGATATTATCCTGGACGAACTCCCCATCCTGCCGGTGGTTCAGACGGATAATTTCCGCCACGCCAAGGAGGTAGGCCGGATTTTTGTAGAGCGGGGATACCGCCGTTTCCTGGCGGTAGGGTATTATCCCCAGAAGGGAAACCGCCGTTTTGAAGGAATGGTAGAGGCTGTCAAAAATAGCTGTGATGAAGTACGGTACATCCATCTGGCCGACAGCTCTTCCATGACGGCCATAGATACGTTTTTCCATAACTTTAATTCCCGTTGCGCTGTATATTCCGTTGATTATTCCGCTAATTACATCGTAGGTGCAAAATTCATACAGCACAAAATCCCCGTTAAAAATGACAACTTCC
>JAITBE010000161.1 GCA_031283755.1 Spirochaetaceae bacterium | reverse complement strand
AGCAGCAGTATTTACTGTTATCCGGAATATACCCGGTAATCCTCACCCCGGAATGATTTTTCGGGGTCCCGGCGGCTGTAAAACCAGGGCCGTGAATTTTTATACCGCCAGCCCCTCTTTTCCCGCCGTACCGTAATTTCCACTCCACGCTTTTGCGCACACGCTTCAGGGCGAATTTTTTCGCTACCAGGACCTGCTTCAAAATCCGGTTGGTTTTGAAGCAGCCTCAAGCTATAACTGCCGGGATATGAAACCGCGCGGTACGTATAATTTTCTATCAGCGGAAGTTTTCGAGACAGATAATGGATAAACTTCACGGAAGCCGTTCCCCAAGGGCGTCAAACCGGGAAATCCCGGGGAGATCCTGCCCGGTTTCCCCCAGGGCACGGATTCTGCAGGGCACTACCTTGCCCGGCCGGAGGGGGGGGAGTTCCCCCGAGGGGAGCAGCAGCCTGAGGTAATTATCGGATAACGCGGCGGCATAGGGGGAGTTCTTTTTACTGTTACCGTTATCGGGGGCGGTCCCCTCAATGATCGCGTCCACTTTTTTACCAAGCCATCGCTGTATATAGTCCCGGCGGCCCTGGCGGGCCAGACCGGAAAGGGCCTTTACCCGGGAGATCGCCTCCCGTTCACCGACCGGTCCCGTAAAGTGATAGGCTTCGGTTCCCGGCCGAGGAGAATAGGGAAAGGCATGGATCCAGGAAAAACCAACCCGCCGGCAGAGTTCATAGGTCTTCTCAAATTCCCCCCCGGTCTCACCGGGAAAACCCGTGATAATATCGCAGGCAAAAAAGGGGTCCCCCTTGACGGATCGCAGCAGGGCGATCCCCTCCTCTACTGATTCGGGGGAATAGGTACGCCCCATCTTTTTTAAGATGCGGGGACTTCCCGACTGGATCGCGAGGTGAAAATGGGGCCGAATCCGGGGATTACCCAAAACTTCAACCAAATTCCGGGTAATATTTTCAGGTTCCACCGAAGAAACCCGCAGGGCAATACGACCGGTTTGCCCTAAAAGGTATGCCAGGAGGCCGCTTAAATCCAAGGCGCCGTCCCGGTACTGGCAGATGTTTATCCCGGTCAATACCACTTCCCCAAAACCCGCCGCTTCCAGGGCCCGAAGTCTGGACAATACCTTTTCCGCCGACAAACTCACACTGGGCCCCCGGGCAAGGGTAACCCGGCAAAAGGAACAGCGGTTATCACAACCGTCCTGTATTTTTAAAAAAGCCCGGGAATGACTGAAAAAAGCCTCGGGATTAAAACGAAACCGGTCTTGAGAGGAGGAAACATCCGGACTCCGCGTCCATTGCTCCAGGGCCCCGGCATGAGATCCGGCGGTATTCCCAAACTCCACAAGAAATTTCGGTAAATCCAGCAGGGAACTTTTACGGTCCCCCGGGACCACAAAAAGCCGTTTTTGATAACCCGGAGACTCCCTTTCATGGTCCATAAGTCCCGCCACCGCCTCAGCCTCAACCTGGGCATAACAACCGGTAACGATCACGCAGGTCCCGGGATTTTCCCTGAGGATCTTGCGGATTATCCTTCGGGCCTTCTGTTCGGCTTTGGAGGTGACGGTACAGGTATTTACCACAAAAATGTCCGCCCCGCCCCCTTCCCAAGGAACCAGAGAAAAACCCTCCCGGTTAAAGGCGCCGGCGATAGATTCACTCTCAAGCTGATTTAATTTACAACCCAGGGTTTGAAGCGCTATGGAAAGCACAGGAATTTAACGGCTCCTCAGGGTTTGGCGGATACGATCCAGGCCGCTGCGGGCATCGGAAAGCTGGGCGTTAAGGGAGAGGGCCCGCTCGTAGGCAGCGGCGGCCTCCGGCAGATCTCCGGCGTTTTCCCGGGCGTAGGCAAGACGGGTCCACCAGGCGGCGTTTTCCGGCACCCGGTGAACCGCCGTAGACAGGGCAATATCCGCGTGACGGAAACGGCCCAACCGGATAAAAATTTCACCCATAAAATAATAAACCATTTCTATCCGCTGCCCCTCGGGGGCAAGGTTGATATATTCCTGAAAATACGACAGCGCCTCGTGGTTGCTTCCTTGAAAATAATTAATCTCCCCCAGGATCTCGACGATCCGGGGGTCATATCTGTTGAGGCTCCGTCCGATCTGGGCATAGGTATCGGCTTCCTCATACCGGTTTAACCGGATAAGGCTCCAGCATAGTACCACATAGGATTCAATGTTATTACGATTTATCGAAATTTCGTTGAGGCATATGGAGATCGCCTGCTGATAGTTAGCATTCCGGTAGGCCCGAACAGCATCGGGCTTGTTTTGGGCCAGAACGGTCAACCCGGGAATAAAAAGAAGAAATAAACAAATTTTATGCTTCCAGGTTCTTTTTTTCATATCATTTGTTCAAGAGTTTTCCGCTCTGTCATCGTACAACGGCCATTAAATATACAACCGTTTTCCATAAGAAATTCCGGGGTGATAACATTTCCCGTCAATTTACCGGTGGTGGTAATTTCAAGCTTTTCTGACACGGTAATATTTCCCTTTACCGACCCACGGATAACCACCGCGGCCGCGTTGATATCGGCGTCAACCACCGCAGTCTCATCCACCACGAGAAGGCTCTTTGCGGCTATCTTTCCGGAAACTCTGCCCCGGATTAAAAAAGGTTTTTCAAAATTAATGGTCCCTGAAAAATCAATATCGGAAGACAAAATAGTATCAAAGTCTTCATCTTCCACAACATCGTTATGAATATCAGTCATAATGCCCTAAATTTAACCATGGATCCAGGGTACGTCAATAGGCCGGTACCTCCGGCGCGCCCATTCTTCTCACATATTCAAAATAATCCGGGGCAAATCCTCGAAAATTGTCCCGAAATTATACGCTTGCGCGATGCCGCTGAAACCGGTAAACTTAAGGAGTATTGAACCGGGCTCAAAATCCGGTTGGTTTTGAACCCGGCGTTGAAAAAAATGGTTAAACCCCAGATTATATCATATATCAAAGGAGTGTGTTATGGATTTTGAAAAGAATATGCGCCAAAAGGCCCAGTCTCTGCAAAAAAAATTGGTCTTAGCCGAGGGAACGGAACCGCGGACCATTAAAGCCGCCCGGATCATCGTCGATGAACGGCTGGCTTCATCGGTTACCCTGGTGGGTAAAGAGTCCGAAATTATGGAAAGGGCTGAAAAAGAAGGGGTAAACTTGCAGGGCATCACCCTCGTCGATCCCCTTTCCTCTCCTTTGATCGAAAAATACGCCCATGAATATTATGAGCTGCGGAAACACAAGGGCATGACCGAGGATCAGGCCAAAACCGATATTCCCCATTTTTTGCGCTGGGGGGCCATGATGGTCCATCTGGGGGATGCCGATGCCATGGTAGCCGGAGCTGAAAGCGCCACCGCCGATGTTCTTCGGGCGGGACTCGCTATCATCGGTACGGTTCCGGGTTCCAAAACCGCCTCCTCGTGTTTTGTCATGCAAACCACCGATAGTTCCTGGGGGGTAGGGGGAACCCTTATCTTCTCCGACTGCGCGGTAGTGCCGGATCCAACCGCGGAACAGCTTGCGGAAATCGCCCTGGCCGCGGCCCAATCCTGCCGGGAATTTCTTGGAACCGAGCCCGTGGTGGCTCTCCTCTCCTTTTCAACCAAAGGGTCCGGGGGGGATCATCCCAATGTACTCAAAGTGCGGAGCGCCCTGGAGCTGGTAAAAGCCAAGAACCCGGCCCTTATAATCGACGGTGAACTCCAGGCCGATACGGCCCTGGTACCTTCGGTGACCGATAAAAAAGCCCCGGGCAGTATCGTCCGGGGCATGGTAAACACCCTGGTTTTCCCTGATTTGGGCTCGGGAAACATCGGGTATAAACTGGTGCAGCGTCTGGGGAAAGCCGAAGCCTTCGGCCCCTTCCTCCAGGGCTTCGCTAAACCCATAAGCGATCTATCCCGGGGTGCTTCGGTGGATGACATCGTGGTTACCTCGGCGGTTACCCTGGCCAGGGCAAAATAGGGAAGGTAACGGGTTCCTCCGGAGGGGCAGCTATGGGGTCTTATTCCACCGGGAGGTTCAGCGCCGCTAAGGGGCGGGAAAAATTGAACCTTGCCATTCAGGCCGGGGTAGAACGGGATTACAAAAGAGCCGTCAACCTGCTGGAAGAACTTTTATCCGAATACGACGCTCCCCCGGAAGCCTATCTCTATTTAGGCCGTTCTTTTCACGCCCTGAAAGATTATTCCCGGGCCTTAGCCGCTTTTAACGATTACCTCCGAATCAATCCCCGTTCGGCGGAGGGGTGTTTTTTTGCGGGCCGGACCTATGCGGCCTTGGGGATGCCCCACAAAGCGGTACCGCTCTTGCGGCGGGCCTTGGAATACAGCCCGGATAACCCCTCTGTTTTGGCTCTTTTGGGCATGACCTATCTGAAATCCAAACATTCCGCCTCCGCGGTGGAGGTACTGCAGCGGGCGGTGGAAATCGCCCCGGATAATAAACGGATCTACCATGGGTACCTCAACGCCCTTTTTATTCGGGGAGTCCGGCTCTGCCGGATCGAAAATTACGAATTGGGCATTCAGATGCTTCGGTTTGTCCTGGACAACGGGTTCGATTCCCTCCTGCTCAGACTGGAGTTGGGCAGGGCGGCCCGGGAATTAAACCAAATAGAAGAGGCCCTGACCCATTACACCCAGGCGATCCATTTTGCCCCTCAGGACCCCATGATCCGCTGGTACCGGACCTCGATATTGATGGTTCTGGACAGGAACGGAGAAGCGCAGAAAGAAATAGAAAAGATCCGTTCTTCCCTGGGAGGGGAACTCCCCAATTTACCCTGGAA
Organism: Spirochaetaceae bacterium; assembly: GCA_031283755.1. Lineage (GTDB taxonomy): Bacteria > Spirochaetota > Spirochaetia > Treponematales > Breznakiellaceae > JAIRMO01. Next base: position 16,985 of record JAITBE010000161.1, on the reverse strand, counting down.
TAGTGAACTGGTGGATCTCTTCATGATCCGGTCCCTGCTGGAGGCGGGCCAGTGGCGGCAGGCGGCGGATTCCTGCCGGAACTGGCTTAAATACCGGCGGGCAGACCCCTTGATCCATGCCATGGACGCGGAGGCCCTGCGAAACCTGGGGGATCGCAGTTCCGCGAAAAATCACCTGGAACGGGCCCTGGAATTGGATCCCCGTCAAATTCATCTGTGGCATACCCTTATCGTCAACGCCTGGGAGGATAAGGATTGGAAAACCCTGCAAAGGGGATTAAAAAACGCGAAAAAATTCGGGGGAGACGGGGAGCTTATCCAACGGTTTTCCGTTTTATATGAAACAGCCGTTAATGACGACGATCCCCGGATAATTGAAACCCTGCAAGGGGCGATCCGTTCCCTGGGGCCGGATCCGGAACTCATGTATGCTCTGGCTGAACGGTACCTCAAAACAGGATTTATCGAAGCCGCCTTAAACTGGTTCAAAAAAGTCCTGGTTATCCAAAAAGATCATGAAAAAGCCCATCTGGGGGCTATCGCGGCTTGGGAGGTTCTTTTCAAAGAAGGGCGCCCCAAAGCCCGGGAAGGGTTACAAAAGACCTATGCGGTTTACCTCAAACTGTGGAAGGATAACTATGTTATCCGCCGGGATCAAGCCCTTTTCCTGGTCAAAACCGGTGAATTTGAGAAAGCCGCCAAGGAATTGGAAGTTCTCCTGGCCTGGGAACCGACCAATCCTACCCTGCGCCGGGTTTTAGCCTATTCCTACCGAAAATCCGGGCACTACCGGGAAGCCGCGGTGTTTCTTAAGGCCCTGCTCAAGGAAAAACCTGAGGATATTAAGCTGCTTTTGGAGTATACCGGATGCCTTGAACGAGCCGGGGCGGGTTTTTACGCGGCGGCGGTATTGGAAAAGGCCCGCAATTTGTTTAGAAAATCTTCGGACATTCCCCTGGCATTGGGGCTTCTTTCCTACCGGGAACAAAAACCGAAACAAGCCCTGGAGTTCCTGAAAGAATCGGCAATGAAAAACAGTAAAGATCCCCGGCCCTATGAATGGATGGCCTTTATTGCCCGTGAACAAGGCAACACCCTGGGGGCGTACCGCTACGCGGAGGAGGCGGCAAAGCGGAAGGCTCTTCCCCGGGCCGGGGTAAAACAGTAAACCGGATCGCGGGTCCGCGGCTATCCGGAAAGCAGCCCTTTTCCGGACAGTCCAAGGCTATTAATTTTTTTCTGTTTTCCTGTGATTATGGTTGCTGAAACCAAAAAAAAAGCTATAATACTTATATGAGTCCCAAAATCCATCCGGGTTTTGAAATTGGTTCATACAAAACGATGCGCCGGCGGAATGCCGGATTTTACGGGCGCGGCATGGGAAATATTTTTGATTTTTGAGGCTGTGTCGAAATCCGATGGTCCCCCGGGACCATGATTTTGAAAGACAAGTTTTGCTTGTCCCTGCCTTAGATTTAAGCGGAAAAGCGGCCGGCTTACGGGGCTTAACCCATCGCTTTTTCCCAAGCCGAAAAATAGCCGATGGAGGAGAAAAATTATGGCTGTAAAGGCGATGGATTTGTTTGACGCCTATCGTCAGAATCAATTACCAAAAGATGAAGGGTATATCATCTCTTCTTTTTTCAACAGCAATTCCGCTTATTCCATTTATGAAATTGTTTCTTATTCCGGGGTAAAGTCCATTTATCTTAACGATGCGGGATTGACTTTTCAGACAAACGGCAAAAAAGTACACATCCTGGTAGAACCGGCAAGCTATCCCAGTAAAGCCATAGAACCCTATGTACGGAGTAATACCGAACAGATCCCCCTGAGGTTCAGTGAATTGGAACAGATCACCGCCAAAAATCAGAGCAAAATCATGATCGCCAAGGAGCCTATCCTATCCTTTTCTTCGTTTACCATCTTAAAGCCCTCGGGGATCAATTTTGCCTTGGTGTTTTACAGCCGCCCGGACATTTTTGCCACCATGCGGCAGTTTTTTGAAAAGACCTTTAACCAGGAAGCGGGAATTCCCCAGGCGGACTCAAAAAAAAGCGCTCAGCGGGTGGCGGAAATTGTCGAAGCCTCCATGAGTTTTAAGGGAGAATACACATAGATCCCCGTCAGCTTGCGGCGGGGTTGTTGATTTTCTCCTGGGCCGCCGCCAGAATGGCAATGGGTACCGAATAGGGAGAACAGGACACATAATCAAGCCCTGCTTCAATACAGAACCGGATATTCCCGGGATGCGCCCCGTGTTCACCGCAAAGACCACATACCAGGTCGGGCCGGGTAAGCCGTCCCCGCTCTACCGCCAGGGCAATAAGCTCCTTCACCCGGGGATCCAGAATGCTGAAGGGGTTTCCGGCAATAAGGTCAAAGCGGGTGTAATCGGGCATAAAACCGGTAAAGTCATCCCGGGATATCCCCAGGGTGGTCTGGGTCAGATCATTGGTGCCAAAACTGAAAAAACAGCCGTATTTGGCAATATCGGCGGCCCCCAGGGCGGCGGCGGGAATTTCAATCATGGTACCGATCTTATAGGGTACCGGCTTAACCTTCTTTTCTTCCCGCAGGGCCTCTTCCACCTCCACAATACCCGTATAATCGGCCCCTTCGATCTTTTTGCCATAGGCGATAAGTTTTAACTCCGGCGCGTTCATGACAATGGGTACCATAATTTCAGGATATACCGCCGCCTTTTCGTCCCGGAGCCGATAGACGGCGTCAAAGACGGCCCTGATCTGCATGGCGTAAATTTCAGGATATGAAACCGCGATACGGCAGCCCCGATGCCCCAGCATCGGGTTAAATTCATTCAGGGCCTCAATCCGGGCGCGCAGCTCCGCCTCGGAAACCGCTCCCTTTCTGTTCTTTTCCGCATAGGCCAGATAAGCCTTAAGTTCATCCCGGTTATGGGGCATAAATTCATGGAAGGGGGCGTCTAAAAGCCGGATGGTTACTTCCTTCCCCTCCATAGCCTTGAAGATATGGTAAAAATCATCCCGCTGCATAATCCGGAGCTTATTCAGGGCCTTTTTCCTCTCCTCCCCGGAACCGGCGAAGATCATATCCCGAAACACGTTGATCCGTTCGGCCTGGAAAAACATATGTTCGGTTCTGCAGAGGCCTATCCCGTCGGCGCCAAAGGACCGGGCTAAAGCCACCTCCCGGGGGGTTTCCGCGTTTACCCGGACATGAAAGTCCTTTAAAAAACCCTTGGCCATGGAGATAAGCTCAAACAAACCCGATTCAGCGGGCCTGGGCTCGATTAGTGACGCGGCGCCCTGGTATACTGAAGAATTCCCATAAAAGGGCACATCCAGGGTAATATAATCCCCTTCGGAAAAACCGATACCCTCCAGGGCCGCTTTTTTGCCCCGGATCTTCATAGCCGGCGCCACCAGGGAGACCTTGCCGTATTGACGGGCCACCACCGAAGCATGGGCGGAATATCCCCCTTCGACAGTGAGGACCCCGGTGGATACCTCTATGGCCTTGACATCCTCCGCAAATGAAGCGGGCAAAACCAGGATAAACCGGGAATCTTCCCCCCTTTGTTTGGCCAGTTTCTGCGCCTCCAGGAGCCCCTCGGTACTAAAATAGGCCCTGCCTATGGCCGCTCCGGGGGCGCCGGCGATACCGCCGCTCCATTTTTTGAGCCCCTTCACTCCGGCGGTATCGATCATGGGACGGAGAATCTCATTGAGCCGGAGGGGTTCCAGGGCCTTGACCACATAGGCCGTATCCACAATTTCCCGTTTAGCCAAGTCCAGGAGCAGTTTAATATCCGCCTGGGTGGATTTCTGTTCCACCGGCCGTTGTTCTATAAGCCAAAGTTTTTTGTTCTCAATGGTAAACCGGATCTGACGAATTTCCTTAAATTTATCTTCCAGCGTCCAGGCGATACGTTCCAGTTCCTTTAAGTACCGGGGCTCTATCTTTTGAATGTCCTGGCCGTTACCGCCGAATTCATTAAATTTTTCCCGATGGAATTCTCCTTGAAGTTTTTTTTCCCCGGTGACCACATTCCGGCTAAAAAATCCGCCGGAACAGGAATCCTTTCCATAATTTCCGTAAACCATGGGCTGGATCAAAAGAGCCGTATCCCGATCGTTCTGATCATCAACAGCCAACAATTTGGAGATCTCTTCCAGGGCGATAAAGAGCTGTCTTTCGGCGTTTTCAAAAAAACCATCGGGAAAAAATTCGGCATATTCATCCATGCAGCTTTCCGCGCTTTGAGCCGGATGATTCCCATGGATAAGCCGGGCGGTAATTTTCTCCCGTTCACCGGTAAGGCCCTCCAGTTCCTTAAGCCGTTCCTCGATCCGCAGCATGCCCCTGACGAGAAACAAGACCTCCTGGGCCGCAAAGGTCTCCCCCACCCATCGGGCGAATCCGGCGGCAACCGGTTTGACCAGGCCGAAATTATGCAAAGCCGGATAATCGGAAACCGCCAGATTAGAGGACACCACGATTTTAAGGAGCAGCGGGTTTTCAGGATCCCCATAATCTTTCCCGACGATGGCGGAACATCTTTTAAGCAGCGCTTTTACCTCTTTTTTAATATCCACGGTACCTAATTCAGAGGCAAGGGCGGAGTCCAAAATAAAACCGGGCAGTATGGGAAAACATAATTCGGCGAATTCATTGGCTTGTCTCCCCCGGATTCCAAGCAGTTCCGGAACAATTTTTGGGGAGACCCCTTCTTTTTGACTAAAAAAATGAATCCGTTTATCCATAATAGCTTTCCTTTTTAAACAAGCGAGGGATTCGCAAAACTTCAGTTTCGCGAATGCTGCCCTGAATTTAGGAAACCCCGGCCGGCCGGAGGTTCCCTGGAGAAAATTACCAGCCCTTGGTTCAAAATCCGGTGATCCGCAGAATCATGATAGTGAAAAGGCTCATTAAAACAATTTTAAAACGGTACTTACCGATCCCTGAAGAAAAGCCTCAAACTGAGGACTGGCGCCCTGAACTAAATAACGCTGCAATTTGGCCACATCCCTGATATTGTTTCCCGCCACGGAAAATTGAATGGAACTGCCGTGCTTAACTTTTCCCCATTTAAAGAGGGCGTTAATATCCCGAATTCGTTCCCCGTCGTAATAGATATATACCTGGAGTTCAGGATATTTGGTGTTATAACTGGTGATGATCCGCTTCCACGCTTCCACGTTTCCGTTGTGAAAAAGCTCATTCCGGACTATCACCGAATACCGGGGGGTCATACGGATCAGCCCCGTAACTGCCGGACCTACGGCAAAAACCGGACGGCCGGCCGGAACCGCCGGCGGGGCGGTTTTTTTGGCCTTCTCCGGGGGCTTCTTAGCCCGTTTACGCTCTTTTTTAACGGAGTCTGTGGAGACGGCCTTCTTCAGTTTGTTTACTTTAAAATTCCCCTGGTACAGCTCCGGGGGAATTTTTGTTTTCGTTCCCTCAAAAAGATTCAAAGCGGTCCCGGCCGCTTTTTGGCAGAGGCCGTCCGGCCCTTTTCCGGCGTTTCCCGCGTAAATGACCAAGAGTTCCCATTTTTTCAGGACGCCCCAAGCCCTCAATTGATCCGGGTCTTTAGGATTGGCGGCCAATAATCCAAATTCAGGATGGTGGTAGACGGCCAAAAGATCCACCGCCGACCACCGGGCAAATTCCCCCGCCAGAGCAGCGGGATCAGCGGCCGCAGAGACTAAATTGGAAGACCGGGCTTGGTACCCCAGTTTGTCCACCAGAAGCATCCGTAAAAGCAGGGCAATCTCCTCCCCGCTCGATATTCCGCTGTCCGCTTCAAACAAAAGGTCGCCCACATTATGACCGTTTATGGTATCGGCGATATGTAGGGCGGTATTGATATGCCGTACGGCGGCATTAAATCCCGCCCGGGTAGAAAGGACTTCCAAATTGAGCCGAGCCAGAGCCATTTCTTATACCTTCAGAAAAAAGGCTGTCCGGAAAGTTAGTCGCTTCCCAGCCAGCCCTCGCATTTACACAGCCTTTCATTGAAGGGCGCGTAAATACCGCCCGAATGAAGCCGCCCGAACAGTTTTACCTTTTCGGACAGCCCCGTCTCAATTTACCATCACTGCCAACGATTAGAGCTGCCTCAGCGCTCTGCCTCCCCGGCGGGCGGAGGGCTTCTTTTTTTCGGCTCCCCGTTTGGCGGGTTTCGCATCCACTACCCCCGCCTTAGCCCTACCCCGTTTCGGAGGCGCTTCCAGGGCCGGCGTCCGGGCCGAGGAGATGCTCTCCGGGCTGTCGGTATTCAGCATATCCAAATAGGCCTGACCGGGCGCGATACCCCCCCCGGAAGAAACAGAACTTTCGCCGGGAGTCGTGTCTGAGAAGGATTGATTGATATCCTCCCGGACCGTGGAACGGCGGCGGCTAAAGGACGCAAAAGCGGCATCCTGGAATCCCTTGGAAACTCCGTGGAGGAATTCGTTCAGTACGTTTGCCATGGCATCCAGGGTCGCCTTCTTTCGCTTAATGGACGTTATATCCACATCCAAAAGCAACCCGGGCTGGATATGATAGGGATTAATCATATATTCAAACCGGTAATATTCCCGTTCCAGGAAATCAAGCCGCTCTTCCATGACCCGCCGTTCAATGGGGTATTGATAATCGTACATTTTCTTCAGCCGCTGGCGCATCAGAATAATCCGCTGCCGAACCCGGTCTTTTTCATAGATATAGGTACGATTCATCCGTTCCACTTCGGTTTCCGCGGGACGGACAAAGGAAATTTCATCCCAAACCTTGGCAATATCTTCGTATAAAGGCTCCCCGCTTTTATCTTTTATGGTTTTGCGGATCTGGTTTTTGTTTTTCTTTGCCAGATCATCATAGTCCGAAATTTTGAAAAGCGGTTTCGCGCCCTGATAGATCACTTCCAGTAAATCCCAGGCATGCAGCACTTCGGTCTCAAAGCTTTTTACCTGCACATCATAGGCCTTGCGTTCCTCGATGAGCTGGGCATTGTCATAATACCGCATCCTCACCTGGTACCGTTCATCGGGCAGATGGGAAATATCCGTATCCTCATACTCCCGAATCATAAGTTCCCGGGCGTTTTTGAGGTTTTCGATGTATTGATAGCCCATTTTGGAGGTGTCCAGGATGGAAGTTATAGAATTGATCGCCGTATTAAAACCCCGGTTCCGGATATTTTCGATATCCACGATCTTTTTGATGTTTTCCCGAACATTCTGCTGATCAAAATTCTCGGGGTCTATTTCCGCCCGAAGGTCCGTGATCCGCTCAAACAAGGCCTTGGCGATGATGGAATACCGTTTTGACTTGGGATCATCCCCCTTGTCGTCGGTGTAGTTCTCCACCTTGCCGATCTTATTAAAGATAATTTCGCTGTCCGAAAATTCCTCCAGCCCCTGATCTATCCGTTCATCTTTGAGTTTCTCAATTTCCTTATCGATATTATCAATCAGATGTTTGGAAATCAGGTCCTTGATAAGGTATTCCACCGTTACCTGATAGTGGAAAATAGGGCTGATAAGCTCGGAATCCAAAATATTAACCGACAATTTAACATCGGTAACGGTCTTGGGCTTGAGAACATTATCTTTAAAGGCGCATTTAACGATAGAATAGGCGTTTTCACCCCGGATAAACGCGCCGGTATCGGTCTTTTGCCGTAAAAGACTGTTGGTCAGATTTTCCAGGTCATTGACCCCCCGCTGGATATGACCCTGCAGGTGGCCGTACATATTAACCATGGATTTTTCTATTTCGCCGGTATTAAACTTATCCGCACCACCGACCTGGTCCAAAAGATCCGCCACTTCCTTGGGAGTATACCGGGAAAGAACCTTGGTCTCTTCTTTATCAACATAATTGCGGATTTTCTTTACCATCTCATCTTCCGCCGTTACCATGTAACGGTTGAACATATTCTGGTAATTTTGGTTAAAATAATTATACAACTTCTCTTTTAACCCACCCATTACGTCCAGACGTTCCAGCACATCCTTGGGTAATTTAGCGGTTAAATGGTGAATAATCTTATTGGTCTCTTCCTCCAGAAGTTGATTAACCTCATTCTGCTGATCCCGGTATTCCTGGGCGAGAGAATTTCTCGAACCCACGGCACTCGGTTTCTCAGGATGGAATACATTTGGACTTTTAGGCAGGTCTATAGCACCCATAGTTTGGCTCCTTACAAAATATATTTCAAATACAAATTTTCTCTTTTCTATATCTTATAATATTATATTCATATTATCAATCTTTCCGTAAAAAAGTAAAGCCTTTTTTGCTTTTTTATGGAAAAATATATTAAAAGAAACCCTCGGAAACTTCAATTTTCGGCGTTTTCAATGCCGCCGGACAGGTGATCTTTCAAAATCATAACCCTACCGGGTTTTTGAATTACCCCGGGTTATTCTTATATAATATAAAGGGAGGGATATTTTCATCTTTACTTGAGGGTAAAAATGGCTTATGATAGGATGTTGTTATGAAAAAAACGGTGATGGGTATGGTTTTTTTAATCTTTCTTTTTCCCGCCTTGACCGCCGAGGACCGGCGGACCACGGCGATTACCATATATTTGATTTTTGACGGTTCCGAGGGGATAAAAAACGGGAAAAATAACGCGGCGGCATGGCTTAATGAACATATAATTGATAATATTCTCCAGGAAGGGGATAATCTTACCGTTTGGATCGCCGCGGAAAAGTCGAAGGTGGTTTTTTCCGAATCCTTGAGCGGGAACGCCCAAAAGGAAACCGTCAAGGAACTGCTCCGTTCCGTCACCCCCGGGGGAGGCTCCGCGGATTACGCCGGGGCCCTGCGGGAGGCCCTTGACCGGGAGAAAAGTAAATCCGGGCCGGGGCTCTCTTATACGCTTCTCGTAACCGGAACCACCGGCGGTTCTCTCCGGGGAAGCGCCCTCGGGGAGTTCCTGCGGTACTCGAAGGTTCAGGACTTTTCCGGGTGGCGGCTCCAGGTGGTGGGTTTAGACCTGGGTCCGCGGGTAGAAAAGGCTGTTTCCGGTTATATGTCCGGGGGTTGAGGCCGCTAAACCGGTTTCAAGCCCGCCGGGTTTTGAAAAGGGCCGGGCCGGTTCCAAAACCGGCTGTTTTGTGTAGTATCCGGGGCAAAATGCCTGGGCAAAATGCCCATGGTTAAAGCCTTAGAAAAGTGTTTTTTTAAGGCTGCAATTCCAAAATTATGGCCCTCCGGCCATGACTTTGGAATTGCCTTCACTGCTTAACGAGTCTTTTTCAAAATCAGACATTTTGAAAAAGCCTCTAACTTTTATAAACGAGCGTTGTTCGGAAACCGAAGATTCCGAACAGGTTTATTGGATTGCTCATGACCGGTAAGGCATTAAAAATTATTACCACTCTGGTTTTTATTTTCACCGCCCTCGCCATCGGGGCGCTGGTTTTATTGCCCGGCGATATCTTTCATACCCAAAACAACAACCGTTCCGGTCAGTCCCGGATCGTGACTCCTCAAATGAACTCCGGTGTGTGGGACCAGGACTGGGGATCCGCGGAACAGACGGTATACGAGGATACCCTGCTCCCAAAGCTTCCCCTGGAGAGGGGCGAAACCGCGGTGGCGGTATTAACCCAAAATTTTGACGACGATCCCCCGGATGAACATATTATAGCCTGCCGTAATTTTTTGGAAACGGAAGGACCGGTCTATATTATTTATATTGATACGGAGCCTCTGTCCGGGGAGTATAAAAGGATTTGGAGTACCCCCACGGTGGTAACCCGGCCGGGGGAGATATCCTTGCTGGTCATGGATATTATCGGAGATCAGGGGATCTGCATACTCCTCAGCGGCATGAACAGCGCCGGGGAAGAGACCCTTACTGTTTTCAGAAAAATGAATTTTCCTCCCGCCGCAGATAATCAGGGGGACGCGGAGCGGCTTGAGAGGGAGCAGCCCTTTAGCAAGATCGCGGAGCTGAGTATCAACGGTTCTATTTCCGTATTAGAGACGGAACGTTCCCCAGGGCGGCCCCGCGCCATTGCGGCCAACGGCCGGGATTATGAATCCTACAATGCCCTGGACCGGGTGGAAATTATCTATACCTACAATCCGGCCGCCGGTTTGTACGAACAAAGCCGGCTTACCAAGGTACCGGGCGCCCAGATAGAACAGCGCCGGATCCAGGAATTGTTAAGCGGTAATTCCGGAAAATTTGAACAATATATAGAAGGGCTCTGGTATTTTGTCAATTCCCAGGGGCAGCCGGAACAGGAACAGTATATTTATTTTGACTATTCCAACAAAGAAATTATTTTCTACGGAGACGAAACCGAGCAAATTTTTGTCTGGCAGAATTCAATACTCACCTGGTACGGACTATACCTGGCCACTCAAAATAGTTCCGTTACCACCCTTAAACGGTTTATCGCTGTCGAACTTGAATCCCTGGATAATTTACAGATCCGGGTTACTGAGGATGTACAGCTTAAGATCGGGATCAGCGCCCCCTGGGACGGGGTCTACCGGCGGGCGGAGTCCCTTAAAAAACAGCCGGAAGCGGCTTCTTCGATACCCCCCCATATCGAAGCGGTATATGCCGGTTCCATAGGGCGGCTTACCCTGCAAAAAAACGGAACCTATGAATTATACTATATGGATTCTTATAAAAAGGGGAATTACACCTTTTTTATTATTGACGGGGAGACTTTATTGGAATTACGGCCCCAGGATTCCGGTACAGACCGGGATACGTACTATGTTCAATATTCCGGGGAGGAAGCCAACGAAAACGGATTATTGCCCAGCTTCACCCTGACCCGGGTTCGTTTGAGCACCCGGGGCATTCAGTCCCTGCATGAACCGGCGATTTTTTTGACCCTGGATACGCTGTCCACGGATCGGTCTTTGTAAGGCAATGTTTACTCTGCTTTCAAAAAACGGCTGTCCCTCACGGAAATACCGGGAAGGACTCAAATCCGGCGTCCTTTAACCGTATGATGGTCCCGCCCATATCATTCCCCGCGGGTACAATTACCGCCCAATACCCGGCGCCCTTTATCTCGCGCCGGATAATATCCGTCTGAAATCCGGCGCGTCGAAGCCGTTCCGCCAAGGTCCGGGCATTTTCCTCCCGGCCGAAGAGACCGGTCTGCAGAACCACCGCCCTCCCGGCGTCTTCCGGGACCCGCCGGTCAACCGAATCCGGCGCAGCCAGGACAACGGGAGAAGCCAGGGTTACGGCATCCCTTCCGGGGAAAAGGAACCACCAGACCATGGGAGCGGCCCTTACGGCGCCGCCCTCACCCCCCAGGATACGGGCTTCGGGGCTTTCAGGACATTCGGTAAGGAGCCGGGACTTATACCGGTCATCCCCGGAAACTTTCCACTGGGTGTAATACAGGGCGGCTTTGTTCTCGCTATAATCGGGATCATCCGTCAAGGCCGCCAGGATGGAAACATCTCCGGAACGGAAGGTTTTGATTTGGGCCCCGAGACACCGGGCGCTCCGAAGGACCCCCGCATCTTGAGCGGTAAGCAGCACCCGTTGCGCCTGGGCGTCCGCCTTATCCAGTTCTCCCAGGGCGGCAAAACACCGGGCGCCTTCCAGGAGGGCCTGGTCGTCCCGGCGGCCCGGCACCACCACAGCGGCTTCCGTCCAGATCCGGGCGGCGGATTCCAGGTCGCCCGCAAGGCGGGAAAGTGAAGCCAGCCGTATCATGGTTCCGTACCGTTCCGCCGCCGGGATTCCCCGATCGGCCAGTTTTTTCTCAAGGTTTTGGATCTCCGCCGCCGCGGGGACGGATCCGGAAGAACCGGCTTGTCCGTAGAGACCCGCTCCGGCCCCAGGTCCGGAGAGAAGCAAAAAAACAATCCCCAACAAAAAGAGATTTTTAATTGATCCCATAGGAATCACCATTGTCAAAAGAACCCCGGGTACCATCCTCCGTGGGATTTTCTTTTTTATTAGCCCGTCTTTTTCCCGCTTTACGGTTCTTACCCCCGGCATCAATGGCCGGGGCGTCCCGGGTTTTTTTTGATTTTCTGAGTTTAGAGGAAACGATCAGAGGGATCGTACAAAAAAGTCCTAACACAAAGGCTGAAAAAACCGTGAGGTAAATAGGCACCGCCTCGATTGTGGTGAACCCAAAGGAAATATTACAGCTATTATCCAAATTAAGGCCAATAAAAACCAGCAGGAGCCCAAAAAACACCACGAATCCGATTAATTTCCACAGCATAAACCAGCACTCCTTTGAGCTTGTTCCAAAACCCGCCGGCCTTGGAAGCTCCTGGGAAAACCGTCATAAAGTCCGGTTTTCCCGTTAAATCTCAGAAAACCGCTCCAAAACTTGTAGTTTTGGAATAGTTCCCCTGTAATAAGCGAGCCGGCTTCAAATTCCGGTCGGTTTTGAAACCGGTTCAAAAAACAGCTTTTTACGCCTCAACCCGCCGGATTGATCGCCAGCCCGCGGAAGGTGTTTCCCCGCAGGGAGCGGAGGGTTACGTCGGTAAAAAAACCAATCATGGACGGAGTCCCGGGGACCACCACCATTTCATCTTTTTCAGTACGAGTTATTAATTCATCGGCATTTTTACGGGAAATTCCTTCAACTAAAACCTTTTCCCGGGAGCCGATACGTTCCTTTAATAATTCTAAGGTATGCCGTTTCTGTAATGCAATTATCCGGGACAAGCGGTCCCGTTTAATATCATCATCGATCCTGCCGGGAAGCTCAAAGGCGGCGGTCCCTTCCCGGGGGTTAAAATGATACATATAGGCATAAAGGAATTTCACCCGCTCCATTAATTCCAGGGTTTGTTCCAGATCCTCATCGGTTTCACCGGGGAAACCGACGAGAATATCCGTTGACAGGCTTATCCCGGGCAGGGCCTCCCGGATCTCCGCCGCCAAGTCCAGGTATTGCTCCCGGGTATACCGGCGGTTCATGGCGGCGAGGATGGTATTGGAACCATGCTGGACACAAAGGTGGAGATGACGGCAGAACTCAGCATGTTCCGCCATGATCCGGATAAGACGGGAGGACAGATCCTTGGGGTGGCTTGAGAGGAAACGGATCCAGCGGATAGAGGTATTTTCCACCTTCCGGGCGATTAATTCCAGCAGCTCAGGGAAGCCGGCCTTCCCTTCCCAAAGATAGGAATTGACGTTCTGGCCCAGGAGGGTAATCTCCCGAACACCCCGCTCCGCCAGGAGTTCAATTTCCGCGAGGATCGAGGCGGGAGCCCGGGACACTTCCCGGCCCCGTACATAGGGAACAATACAGTAGGAACAAAAATTATTACATCCGTGCATGATGGGGATAAAGGCGCGGAACTGCCCTTCTTCCAGATGAAAGGGAGAAAAAGAAAAGACCGGCTTTTCCTCAATTTTTATCCGGGCCAGCCCTTCCTCAACCGAAACCCCTTGTTCCAAACCTTCCAGAATAAGGGGGAAAACCGACCGGGATGCGGTCCCCATTACATAATCTACGGCCCTGTTTTTTTCCTTAAGGGCTTCCCCCATACGCTGGGCCATACAGCCCGCCACCAAGAGGGTAAAGGACCGTTTTTTTTTCAGGGCCCCATACAAAGCAAGCCGCCCCAGGACCCGTTTTTCCGCGGTTACCCGGACCGAACAGGTATTGAGGATCACGAGGTCCGCCGTCTCCCCGGCCTCCGCCGCGGTCCAGCCCCGTTCCCGAAGCACCAGGTTCAGCGCCGCCGATTCCGCGGTATTCATCTGGCATCCATAGGTCTCAAAAAAATAGGTCACGACCTGCTCTTAAGCCCTATTAAAAATTTAATCCCCTTCCAGATCCCCATGGCCAAAAGGCCGACAGCGCCGATGCCGAGCAGGAGCCCTGCGAAGCTCCTCAGGGGAGGTATCGGTACTCTGGCGAGGATAGCCAGAAAGCCGGCGACGGTAATTATCATCCCCGGCTTTCTATCTTCCGGGTCCTTGGAAAAAAGGGCTCCCACCCCGACCAGCGCGACAACAGCCCCAACGGCGATCCCCAAAGGAAGGGGCAGGGCCCTCATAATAAAAAGAAGGATCCCGCCCGCTATACCCCCAACGGCAGCTACCCCCTGTTTGGCTAAAACATTGGCGGGGGCCGGCCGCTCAGGCACTATATCGTTCATTATCTTCCTCCTGCGATTCGTATTTTTTCATTCATAAAACAAACCTGTTTCAAACCTATGGTTTTGAAACAGCCTCAAATTACGGCATTTTTAACGGAATTTGTTCGGAAACCAAGATTTCCTGCCGATACTATTCTAATATACACTTCCCGGCCGGGATCTTCAACGGGTTACCGTAACCCGGCCCAGCGGATAATTGTTGTATTTTAAACAATGGGGTTCAATAAGGTCTTTCTCAAAACCAACCGGATTTTGAAAAAAAACTCATTGAACAGGAATGTTTTATCAGTTATAATAAAAATTCAATGGCGGGCAGGTATTCACGGCCGGATTGATTTTTATAAGGACTGGGCCGGCGTCACAATGAACAACCCCGCGCAAGCGGGCTCTTGGGGTGTGAACCCTTCGCAACGAATCAACTGTTTGGCGCCGGCTCTTGCGGTTTCCGGGGATTGGAAGCCCCCGGCTAAAGCCGATGAAACCGCGACCTTAGTTTTAAGCGGACAAGCGGATTTTAGACCGTTTTTCCATAGCCTTTTTTCAAGGCCCGCCGGGGCATGAAAAGGGTTTAATAATCCGTGAATCGGGGAGTTCAGCATGATCAGAGGGAAAAAGAGGGCCTTTTTCATCCTTATTTTGGCGGTTTCTATTTTCAGCGCCGCCGCGCAGGAGGATGATTTCTATGATGATGAAGAACAACAGGAACCTCCCTTTGATTCCGAATGGGACTTTGTCGCCCCGCCTCTCTATTCAAAAGGGGATAAGACCTTTACGATCTCCCTGGGGCCTATTTTCCCCACGGTTTTTTTCGATAACCAGGGGGTCCTTGAAAACCGGATAAATGTCGCCGGTGGAACCGGGTCCCTGGCGTTAAATTATTTTCTGAATTCCAACCTGTTTATCGGGGGAGAGCTGGGGCTGATGTTTATCTCTACCCGGGGGAAAAATATGCTTTTTATGGTCCCCATGGGGGCCCGGATCGGCTATCAGTTTATTCTGGGGCGGTTTGAATTTCCCCTATCCCTGCTGATAGGCGGAGTGCCCCAACAATACCTGGAACTCAATTATTTTGGACTTTTCTTAAAGCCCGAGGCTTCGGTTTTCTGGCGTTTCAATCCCAGCTGGTCCTTTGGCCTTAATACGGCCTGGTGGTTCGTTCCCCAATGGAGTGAACATACGGTTTTTGGGAATTTTATAGAATTAACCCTTTCCGCCCGTTATCATTTTTAAGACAAGGATAAAACCATGGAAAAAACGCGGTATAACCACAAACGGCCCCTCAAACCTAATGCTGGGGTTTCACAATTTGACCTTCGGAAACCGTCCTGGCGGCTTCTTATTTTTATTCCCCTCTGTTTATTTTTCTTTTCCTGCGATCAACATTCCATCTTTTTTGATATATCCCGGGAAGTGAAACCCAAGGACCCTTATATACCGGGGAGTCCCACCAAGATTGTGGCCAGTGGTACCAGCTTATATGTATCAAACGGAAAAAACCTCTACCGTAACCAGGGTTCCTCATGGGCCCCCGCAGACAAGCCCGCCGGTACCATCAGCGATTTGGCCGCTGCCGGCAGTACCCTGTATTGCATCATTGAGAACAGCAGATTGTACCGCAATTCCGGTACGTCATGGGAGTTAGTGCCGGTACCGGGGTATACCTATCTTCAAAATATCTATGGAACCAACAGCAGCCTCTATATATGCGCTTCCTCTACCGGGAGTAGCGCCAATGTATATACCATACTTTCCTATAGCGGTACCCTCCGTTCCATTATGTCAGGACCCGGGGAAGGATATTTCTTAAGGGGAGCGGCAGGGAATTATATTGCCACCACCGGCGGAATTTTTAATGCCGGCAGTCTGACCCCTGTTTCCGGTTCTACCGGGTATACCATCATGGGGATAATTGCGTTACCCGGGGGCGGCGTCGCGGCATCCACCAAAGACGGGTATATTCTTCATGGCAGCGGCTCTTTTACGGCGGCGTCTTTGGGCTTGTCCTTTGATCGGGCCATGGCCACTTATAAAACCACCAATGGGTACCTGCTCCTGGTGGGGGTTCATACCAAGGGGTTTGTGGAGATTGAATTGAGCAGCAACGGTTCCTGGCCCGGTGTTTCCGGTTACCATTATCCGGGGGAAGGAACATACGGGGTAAATACCACGGCCCATGATTACGCGCAGTACCGTTCAAGTTTGGGGATACAATCCCTTACCGCCCTTTATCAGCAAGGACAGAACGGGCCCCTTTTTGCGTCGACCCAGCAAAAAGGGCTTTGGGCCTACCAGTATGGGGATGAGGGCTGGCAGTGGAATGCCTATTAACCGGTTTTCCCCTCTTTTAAAGGCCCGTTTTTTGATATTCCTCCATGGGAGATCTTTTTAGTTCCTCCGGGGGAGTCTCCGAAGGCCCCCTGGCGGATCGGATGCGGCCCAAGGTTCTGGACGATATTATCGGCCAGGATCATATTGTCGGCCCCGGACGGCTTTTGCGGCGGGCCATTCAGGCGGACCGGCTCTCATCGCTTATCTTCTACGGTCCCCCCGGTACAGGCAAAACAAGCCTGGCCAGGGTTATCGCCAATACCACAAAAAGTTCCTTTGAAAGTCTCAACGCGGTCCTGGCGGGGATCAAGGATATCCGGGAAGCCATAGACCGCTCCGATGAACGGCGGCGGCTTTACAGTAAACGGACCATCCTCTTTGTGGACGAAGTTCACCGGTGGAACAAGGCCCAGCAGGACGCCCTCCTCCCCTGGGTGGAAAACGGGACGGTGATCCTCATCGGGGCCACCACGGAGAATCCCTTTTTTGAGGTCAACCGGGCCCTGGTAAGCCGGAGCAGGATCTTTCAGCTTAAATCCCTGACA
>JAITBE010000101.1 GCA_031283755.1 Spirochaetaceae bacterium | reverse complement strand
AAGGCCCCCGGGGCTGCTGCGGAAGCGGCGGTTCCGGGGGCTTTTTCGTTTTGGCCGCCGTGCGGGAACGCGTTGCAGCGGCCGGCGGGGTATCGCGTTCATGGCGGCGGTACTGCGCCGGGGGGGCGGCGGATCGCCGCCGTTGGTGAAGCGGGCAGATGCGCCCAAAGAATAAAGCAGAATTACCGTTACCGGTGTAAATTACCGCTGCTGTGAATCGAGAATAGCCCCCAGTTCTTTTTTGTCTATGCCCCAGTTGCGTCCGAATCGCGCTAAAAGTATGTCCGCAAGTTCCATGAAGCGGTTAAAGGCGGGTTTGCCGGGGGGCAGGAAGCGGGCGGTAAAATCAGGATAATTGCCCCGGTTTACAATGAGTTCCCAGAAGCGGGCGAAATTCCGGAGCCGGTCCAGATCGTCCGCCGAAAGAGCCGCGGTTTCCTGTACTTCGTAGGGCGGGTCCGCCGCGTAACGCATGGCGAACGCTTTGTCATGACGCGCAATCGGTGTTCCGGGCAGCCGCTTGAGTATGCCGAGTTGTATTTCCGTGCGGGATTTTTCCCCGGCGGCAGCGGCGGCGGTAACAGTAGTAGTAATAGCGGCATCCCTGACGGACAGGACCTGCCAGAGCCGGTCAAAGCCGGCGGCAAAAGAGGCCATATCCTCGGCGGGAAGTCCGGCGATTAAATCCGCGTGGATAATGGCGTTGGTGTTACGGCAGAGGAATTCCAGGGTTTCCAGTTCTTTTTCCGGATCGCTTGCCCTTCCGATAAGAGCCGCTGTGCGGGGGTTAAAGGTCTGTATGCCCAGTTCCAGCCTGAGCGTTCCGGGTTTAAAGCGGGCAAGCAGTTCACGCAGTTCCGCGGGCAGGCGGGAGGGGATCATCTCAAAGTGGACGCAGACCGGGTCGCGCGGGGCCGGAGGCGGCGTTTCCGTGTCCGGCGTATGTAAACCCCGCGTTTTTTCGAGAAAGAATACCAGCGCTTTTCCCGCCCGTTCCGTGTCGAGATTGAAGGTCCGATCCAGAAACTTGAAGCGCCTTGCCCCCTTTGCGAGCAGTTTGTCCATTTCCGCAAGAAACGCTTCCAGGGGAAATTCCCGCACCCGCCTGTCAAGCGCGCTCAGGCAAAATTCGCAGCCGAAGGGACAACCCCGCGACGCTTCCACATAGACCAGCTTCTTTTCCAGGTCTTCTTTGGTGTAGAGCCGGTAAGCGCTTTTTATGGCGGTTAAATCAACCGGTCCCGCCTCAATAAATTTTCCCCGCGCCGATTTAACCCCGTCACACATCCTCAGCTTTGACAGTATTTCCTCCCGACAGTATTTCTGTTTTTCCGGGCCGGACGGCGTTTCGTTTTCGAGCAGCAGTTCGCAGAGATGCCGGAACACCAGTTCCCCCTCCCCCCTGACTACCCAATCGGCGTGGCGCAGAATAGCCGCGTCTTCGTCCAGCCAGGAAACCTCCGGCCCGCCCATGACGACAACCGGCTTTCCGGCCGCTTCCCGTTCCCAGGCCCCGTTAAGCGCGGCAAGCAGTTCCGCTGTTGCCTGGTGATTCCAGATGGACACCGACAGGGCGAGGATTCGGGGGCGGGCCCGGAGTATGGGGGTGAGTTTTTCCGGCAGAGGCTGCCGCAGGGCAAATTCGGCTATTTCGGCCCTTTCCTCAAGAGAAGCCAGATTTGCCTTGAGAAGTCGTAGCGCAAGGGAAGGGTGTATCCACTTGGCGTTAATTGTGGCAAGGAGAATGTCGGTCATTGCCTTTCCATAATTTGAACGGGCCGAAATTGAGTTTTGCTGCCGATGTGTTCAATAGCCAGGCGCAAGGGATAGAAGCGGACAGCCCGGTCACCGCACCGCGGCGATGCGTCCAGTATAAACTCGACATTCGACGAAATACTAGTACCTTGCTTAAGCTAAAAGTATATTTAAGATATTTAACCACAAAGGCGCAGAAGGCGCACAAAGGAGAAAAAAATGAGACTCCGCTCCTTAGTATCTTTCCTTCGTGGTTAATATTTTTCTTCCTCATCTTTCTTTATATCCGGTTCTTTAGCCTTGACTACCTTTAGTACTTGGTAAAGGCGCTGGTTTTGATGTCCCCGGCCAGCGCCGTTAGGGCGCAAAGGGATTATATTCGATGATTCCTTCACCGAGGATCCTCCGGGCCAGGGCCGTAAAATAGGAGAGGCTTAACTCGTATTGGGGCCTTTTGCGGCCGTGGGTATTGGCCAGCGCTTCCGTATAATCATAGAGGGGATAGATACGAAAGCCGGTATAGGCCGCGTTAAAATGGGTGACCGTGGGAATGACGGCGGCCCGCTCAATGGATATTTGGGAATTTATCTTTTTTATTTTGATATAGGCCAGCCCTCCCAGCAAAGTTTTGGGCATATCCTGGGCGGCCAAAAAATTCCCCAAAGAATAAAAACAGAGTGTGTTTTTGCCGTCTTTCCGGGGAAGGTACTGGTAAGTCTGGAGTACATGGGGATGGTGGCCGATGATCAGATCCGCCCCCTGGTCGGCGAGGAATTGGGCCTGGGCCTGCTGGGCGGTGTTGTATCCGTGGTCATACTCATTCCCCCAATGCATGGAGATCACCAAAAAATCACAGAGGAGCCGCAGGGCCTTAATTTCACGGGCTATGACTTCGTTTTGCGCCAGGGATACGAGGTAGGGCTTGTCCCGGGGAAGGGGAATGCCGTTGGTTCCGTAGGTATAGGCCAGGAACCCTACTTTGATGTTGTTTTTTTCAATGATAACCCGCCGGGTATCCCGTTGTTCCCGGGAGCGGTGGATTCCAAGGTATTGAACGGCGGGCAGAGAATCCCAAAGATCCAGGGTGGCAGACAGGCCGGCTTCGCCCTTATCCATGGCGTGATTGTTGGCGTGGCTTACCACGTCAAAGCCGGTATCCGCCAGGGTTCTCCCCATGACCTGGGGGGTGTTGAAGGTAAGGCCCCGGGAATAACCGAAGCGCTCCCCCGCCAAGGGGGTCTCCTGGTTGATAAAGGCGATATCCGCCGGTTCGATGAGGCCCCGTATACCGGCGTAGATGGGCTCAAAATTATAGGTCCCGTCCCGGAATGCCGCCTGGATGATCGACTCGTGGAGCAAGTTGTCCCCGGCGGCGATAATGGTGAGAAAATCCGCTTCCGGAACCTGGGACAGGGCAGGGGAAACCTGCGCCGGGGGAGGCGTATTTTCCGCGTCCCGGCCAGCCGGGTTTACTTCTCCAAAACAGGAAAAAAGATACAGGATTAAGCCCCAAAAAACGCAGAATTTCCGCTTCATAAGACCGCCTAAGTTAAGGTTTGGATACTGAAAACCGCGGGAATCCCCCGGATGTTTTTGAGGACTTTTTTGAGATCCTCGCTCTGTTCCAACTGCATGGTAAAAAAACCGGTCAGATGGTTGACCGAGGTTTCTTCCAGCCGGCCTTCAATGAGATGGCCCTGGTATTTTCTGGCCGCCCCCTCAATTTCGGAGAAAAGGTCCGTGGACAAACGGGCTTCAATCTTAAAGCGCTTGACCAGGACGGAGGCGGCGTTTTCCCATTCGGTTTCAATTTTCCGTTCCAAAAAATCGGGAATGTTGGCCAGGTTGCTGCAATTTTTCCGGTGGATAATGATCCCCCGGCCCCGGGAAACGTAGCCGATGATGGGATCCCCCATTGCCGGGTGGCAGCATTTGGCAAAATGGATCATCATGTTTTTTTCATCTTCCACCCGGACATGAAGCAGGGTGGTATCGGTTTCCAGGATTTGGGGCCGGATAAACCGGGACCCCAATAATTCCGGCTCTTTTTCCACCGGAGGCGGGGCTTCCGGGAGGGAGGGCTTTTTTTTGGCGACGATATTTTTTTCGATAATGATGGAATCGTCGTTTTGCTGCAGCCAGGAGCGGATTTTACTGCGGGCCTTGGCGGTCCGGACCGTCCTCAGCCAGTTTACATGGGGCCGGGCATTGGTGGCGGTGAGAATTTCCACCACCTGGGTATTTTGAAGTTCACTGCTCAGGGGAATGATAACCCCATCGGCCTTGGCCCCGGCGCAGTGTTCCCCAATGGCGGTGTGGATATGGTAGGCAAAATCAATGGGAGTCGCCCCGGCGGGAAGTTCGATCACCTTACCCTGGGGGGTAAAAACGTAGATCGAATCCTTGAGGAGTTCCCGTTTGATGTCGTCCAGAAAAGATTCCGAGACCCGGTTAAAACCGCTTTCCGACTCGATCTGTTTCCAATCTTTGAGGCGGTTTACCAGGGATATGTCGGCGGGATGGACGATTTCTTTGGGGCCGCCCTTTTTGTACAGCCAGTGGCTGGCAATGCCGTGTTCGGCGATCCGGTGCATCTCCCGGGTGCGAATCTGTATTTCCAGGAGGTTGCCCCCGGCGGCCATTACCGTGGTATGGAGGCTTTGATAGCCGTTGGATTTGGGCATGGCGATGTAGTCTTTGAACCGGCCGTCCAGGGGTTTCCAGAGGCGGTGGGCCAGCCCCAGCAGGGTATAACAGTTTTCAATGCCGTCGCAGAGAATCCGTATACCGAATAAATCGTAGAGATCCCCCGTGGCCTTATTCCGCTTCCGCATCTTCTGATAAATAGAATAAAAATGCTTCGCCCTGCTTTCGACCTCTATGGTGATACCCGCGGCCGCCGCTTCCCGGCGTAGGTCTTCCTTGGCTTTGTCGAGAAAATCCCGCCGTTCCCCCCGTTTTAAGGCGACGATTTCTTTTATTTGCAGGTATACTTCCCGGTTGAGGTATTTAAGGGCCAGATCCTCAAGCTCGTCCTTGATCCAGGAAATACCCAGCCGGTCCGCCAGGGGCGCGTAGATGTCCAGACATTCCTGGGCTATGGTTTTATGCCGCTCCCGGTCAAGATCGTCCAGGGCCCGCATGGTGTGGAGTTTATCCGCTAACTTGATAAAAATAACCCGGATATCCGTTACCATGGCGAAGAGCATCTTTCGTATGTTTTCCGCTTCCTGAAGGGTTTTGCTTTTGGCGGATATATCGGCGATCCGGGTAACCCCTTCTACCATGCGGCCCACATCACGGCCAAACCGGTCTTCGATGTCGCCGAGGGACAGGGCGGTTTCTTCCAGGGTATCGTGAAGCAGGGCCGCTATGATCGTGTCGGCGTCAAGGTTGAGGTTCGTTAAGATAGAGGCAACCCCCAGGGGATGGACCAGGGCGGCCTCGCCGGAAGGGGCCTTTTGATTGGCGGGAAGTTTTTCCCGCCAGGAAACAGCCTGGAATATCCGTTCCCGTTCCCCGATTTCGCTGCGCTGAATTTGTTCTTTAAAATCCGATATATATGACATTTTTTACTTAAGTATTCCCGCAATGGCGGTTTTTTGTCTAGGGCCGCGCCGGACGCCGTTTTGCCCCCTACCCGCTAAAGCCCGCGGGGGCGGGCCAATTGCCCGGTGGGGGCTAGACGATCGTGGCCTTTATCTACGCACGCTTTGGCGTGGCGTTTTTTGTATCACGTCGTGCGCCCCCGCCGGGCAATTGGCCCGCCCCCGCG